>PLYG01000201.1:0-5418 GCA_003153335.1 Betaproteobacteria bacterium
AGGGTGGACTTGCCGCAGCCCGAGGGGCCGACCAGGACGACGAACTCCCCGTTGTCGATCTCGAGGTCGATTCCCTTGAGCACCTCCGCCGAACCCAGCCGGACGCGCAGCGCTTCGATCGTGAGTGCGGACATGGGCTCCCTTTACTTCACCGCGCCGGCGGTCAAACCACGCAGGAAGTATTTCCCTCCGAATATGTAGATCAGCAACGTCGGCATTGCCGCGAGCAGAACGGCCGCGCTCTCGATCCCGTATTCGCGCGCCTGCGCGATGTTGGCGTTGAGCGCCATCAACGCCGCGGTCACCGGGCGATTGGCGCCCTCCGAGAAGGTGATGCCGAAGAGGAACTCGTTCCAGATATTAGTGAACTGCCAGATCACCGTCACGATCAGTATCGGCGGCGACAGCGGCACGATGATGCGCCGGAAGATTTGGAAGAATCCCGCGCCGTCGACCCGGGCGGCGCGGATCAGATCCTGCGGCACGTTGACGTAGTAGTTCCGGCAGAACAAGGTCGTGAAGCTGATGCCGCCGATGATGTGGATCAGTATCAGTCCACGGACGGTATTGGACAGATCGAGCTCGCGCAAGGTGATCGCCCAGGGCACCAGTTTCATCTGGGCCGGCAGGAAGACGCCGAAGGTGATGATGGCGAAGAGCGTCGCCGCGCCGCGGAAGCGCCACAGCGAGAGCACATAGCCGTTGACGGCGCCGATCAGCGTCGACACAATCGTCGCCGGGATCGCCATGACCAGCGAATTCCACATGTACGGCCGGATGCCGGTGCAGTTGCCCGCCATGCAGTAGCCGCTCCACGCCTCGCTCCAGTTGCGCCATTGGAAGCTGCGCGGAAAGCCCAGCACCGAGCTCTGCGTGATCTCCTCGAAACTGCGCAGAGAGTTCAGGACCACGACCACCATCGGCAGAAGGAAGAACGCCGCGAATCCAATCAACACCGGATAGACGAAACCGTAGAGGCCCATTCGCGAAAGCGCCGGCGTCTCAGCCATGGCGAATCCTACGGCGCGCGGAGAGCCGCCGGTAGATTGCGTACGGCACGATGATGACCAGCAGCGAGAGCAGGAGCATGACCGCGGCCGCCGATCCGGCGCCCATCAGTCCGCGCTGGAACATGTAGTCATAGACCACCGTGGTGGGCAGGGTGGTGGCGATGCCCGGACCCCCGGCGGTGAGCGCGCGCACCAGTTCGTAGGTCTTGATCGCGAATTGCAGCAGGATCACCAGCACCGCGATCACGATCGGCCACATCGCCGGCACCAGGATCCGCAGATACATCCGCGCGGGACCGGCGCCGTCGATCTGCGCCGCCTTGTAGAGATCCGCGTCGAGCGAACGCAACCCGGCGAGGAACAGCGCCATCGCGAAACCCGACGCCTGCCACACTGCGGCGAGCACTACGGTATAGATTGCCATGTCGCGGTCAACCAGCCAGCCGAAACTGAAGCCGGTCCACCCCAGTCCGCGCACAAAGCCCTGAATGCCGATGCCGGGGTTGAGCAGCCACGACCAGACGGTGCCGGTTACCACGAAGGACAATGCCATCGGGTAGAGGTAGATCGTGCGCAGAAGATTTTCGGCACGCACCTTCTGGTCGATGAGGATCGCCAGCAGCAGCCCGATCGCGGTTGCGAACACCATGAAGCCGAAGCCGTAGATCGCCAGATTGGCATAGGCCACCTGCCAGATCCGGGTCTGCAGCAAGCGTGTGTAGTGCTTGATCCCGACGAAGGTGTAGTTGGGCAACAGCGTCGAATCGGTGAACGAGATCCAGGTCGTCCACAGCGTGAACCCGACGACGTAGAGGACGGCAACGGCGAGAGCCAGGACGGCGACCAGCTTCGCGATCTGCTCGACGGCCGTGACGCCCCAGAAGCGGCGCGCCCGAGGCCATCGGGCGCGCCCTTGTTCCGGAGCGGGCACGAGCCCGTGCCCGATTTGGCTGGCCAGTATCGCGACCATCGAACGCGCGCGCGATCAGCGGGCGGCGTTGGCGGCGTCCGCCAAGCGCTTCTGGCCTTCTTCCGGCGTAATCGAATTGTTGTGGACGAACTCGGTGAGCACATCGCGCAGCGCCGCGGTGATCGAATTGCTCTGGGCCATATTGTGGGCCAGGCTCAGCACCACCTGGTTGGCGGCAACGGCGCCGGCCAGGGTCGCTGCCGCGTCGCGCTGGCAGTCCTGGTAGGTGGAGTCGGTAAGTTCGATGTCCGTGCGCGCCGGGATCGAGCCATTGATCTGGGTGAAAGTGCGACTGAATTCCTTGCCCATGGCCACTTGGGCGGTGATCTTCTGACCCGCCTGCAAGTCCGCGTTTTTCGTCTCCCAGAAGATCAGTCCGTCGGCGTTCAGGTCGAACACCGGCTTCGCGACACTGGTGGGCGTGCTGCCGCAAAGGTAGTCCTTGCCCTCTTCGAATTTGCCGCGCTTGAGCACGCCCGAGGCCCAGCCGCCCATCATCAGGAATCCATATTCGCCTTTCATCAGCGGCGGGATGAAGACGCTCCAGTGCTGACCGGCATTGGCGGGGCTCATCCACCCGGTCATCTGGCGCAACTGCTTGAATGCGGCAAGAACTTCCGGACCGCGCAATGCCTTGTCGTCCAGGTTCATGATCGCGCGCCGGTAGGCATCGGGCGAAACGCCGATCAGCGACAGGTCGAAATACATCGTGTCGGCCCACGCGATGCCGCCATGCGCCACCGGCGTGATCCCTGCGGCGGCCATTTTCTTCGCCATCGCGTTGAATTCGTCCCAGGTTTTGGGCAGCGCGGTGGCGCCGATCTTGTCCATCGCCTTTTTCGACGCATAGAGCGTGTTCACCCGATACACCTGAAGGGGCAGGGAAACCCAATGTCCTTGCACCTTGTGCAGCCGTGCGAGATCGGGCGAGACAACTTTTTCATAGCCGGCCGCGGCGACGAGAGCGTCCATGTTGACCGTCGGCGCGATCTGCGACCAGGCCTGGATCTCGGGCCCCTTGAGTTGCGAGGCCGCCGGCGGCTTGCCGGCGATGATGTCGGCGCGCAGTTTGTTCATCATCTCGGTAGTGAAGCCCGAGACCGGGTTGTGCTCCCATTTCGCGCCGGCCTTGGTCACGAGGTGGCCAAAGGCATTCATCGCGTCGCCTTCGGCCCCGGCCGACCACTGCGAAATGACAGTGATGCGCGGCTCCGCCTGCACGTTCGCGCTCGACAGGCCGAGCGCGCAGGCAACGCAAATGGCCAGCAACGATTTGTTCAGCATGATGCCTCCGGTTGATGGTGGTTCGGATGTATCGATCCGCGAGCGCGCAAGCAATTGCTGTTGTCGGCGATCCGCGTCGCTACAGACACGCGCGCTCGCCGGGAAACAGTATGGCCGTTTGTCAAACAGATTGTCAACAATATCTACAACAAGGCGCATCCTCCAAGGGCGTCGGACCACTACGGACTCTGTCCGAAGATCAAGGGTGTGCCATTGCGGGCCGCCTGAGTTGCCGCGCTAACCCGAATCTTTCATACTCGGGCATGAAAAAAGGTCGGCGGAATCATGATTTCCCACGTTGAATCGGTTGTCTAGACTGATCAACCCGGAGATCCCGCCGATGCCAAATTGTACCGCGACCCAAGTGCCCTTTGGCAAGCTCGGTCGACGCGAAATCGATGTCCGGTTTGATGGCGGCGATGTCACTTCCGATGGCGGCTTCTTGTTGCTGCGACAGGTTGAGCAGCGGCTTGGCTTGCTCAAGGCAGTAGCGCAAGCGCTGCCTGATACGCGGCAGTCGTGGCTGGTGCAGCACACGACGGAACAGATGCTGCGGCAGCGCGTATTTGGCTTGTGTCAGGGTAACGATGATCTCAATGATCGCGACCGCTTGCGTGACGATCTGGCGATGCAGATGGTCGTGGGCAAAGATCAGGCAGCAGCCTCCAGCCCGACGTTGTGCCGGTTCGAGAATCGCGCCGATCGCGCTACTGCAGTCGCCATGCAACGGGTGCTGGTAGAGAAGTTCATCGCTTCGTTTCCAAAGGCGCCGGAAGAACTGGTGCTCGATTTCGATGCCACCGATGATCTGGTTCACAGCGAGCAGGAAGGGCGGCACTTCAGCGGCTACTACGACAACTACTGCTTCCTGCCGTTGTACGTGTTCTGCGGCGAGCAACTGCTGGTCTCGTATTTGCGACCGGCGAAGCTCGACGCGGCGCTGCACACGGCGGCGATCCTGAAACTGCTGGCGACGCGGCTGCGCCAAGCGTGGCCCGGCGTGCGTATCATCTTCCGCAGTGACTCCGGCTTCTGCCGCCCGCACCTGATGTCCTGGTGCGAGCGCAATCACGTGTACTACGTCATCACGGGAAAAGGGGCCAGGCACGCATTGATTTTTGGGGCGAACCCAATCAGACAAAAAGTACTCGACCCTGGCCCATTTCCCCTGGCCCATTTCCCTCATGGTCTCGTTCCTATCCTGGTCATTCCAACAATTATGGTATTCTTACCCGGTATTACCGGAAGGACAAGACTATGGAAATTACATCCGTTACAAGCAAGGGGCAAGTCACTATTCCGAAACCACTGCGGCAGCAATTGGGACTCCGTCAAGGCAGCAAGGTAGAGTTTGTTTTGGTGGGTGACCGTGTGGAAATGCGCGTCGTCAGCACGCCCGCATACCTTCCCGCAAGCGGTTTCGGGATGCTCAAGAGCAAACGGGCGGCCGTACCGGCGGATTTCGATCCGGCCGGATTGCTCGCGAGGGGCAAGAAGGGACGAAGCAAGTGATCGGGCTCGACACCAATGTTCTGGCGCGTTATTACATCCGCGACGAGGGTGACGCTGAAGCGTTAATGCAGCGGGAGGCCGCACGTCGGCTGATGGAATCAGCCAAGCCACTGATGGTTTGCAAAACCGTACTGCTGGAGCTGGAATGGGTGATGCGTGGGTACTATGGATTCTCAAAGGCGGAGATTGCCGGGGTCATGAATCACCTTCTGGCTTTGCCTCAGGTCACGGTTGAGGATCGTGAGAGTATCGTCCAAGCGCTTTCCCATTGCGAAGCTGGGCTTGAATTGGCAGATGCCTTGCATCATGCCAGCTATCGAGCATGCAACAGCATGGCCTCGTTTGATGACAAACAATTCGCCCGACGGGCTCGACGCATGGGGCTGGCACCACGGGTGGTAGTGCCGGAATAATTCATTGCCCGCGCGGGCGCGTTCATCTTGCCCTCGGTCCGAATTTGCCAATGTTGCCGTCCCTATTGGGGCTTGAAACCGATATCGCGCACCAGCTTGCCGTACTTGGCGTAGTCGCTTCTGATGATCTCGCCGAAATAATCCGGCGACTCGGCGACGACATTCAACCCCGCGGCTTCGAGCTTCTCCACCACATCGGGCGCTTTCATCGCGCGGTTGATTTCGTCGT
>PLYG01000201.1:5463-6578 GCA_003153335.1 Betaproteobacteria bacterium
CACCTGGCCGCCGATCAGATCGGTGGCGATCTGCGCCGAGCCCTTGTACGGAATGTGGGTGAAGTCAAATCCGCTCATCAAGCGCAGATGCTCGAACGCCAGGTGCGGAAAACCCCCTTCGCCGTTGGTTGCCACCGTCAGCTTGCCCGGATTGGCCTTGGCCCAACTGATCATTTCGGGCAGCGTAGTGAACGGTGCTCCGAGACTGGCCGCGATGCCCAGGTAGTTGGTGGTCGAGACCGCGATGGGTGCGAAGTCCTTGAGCGCGTCGTAGGAAATGTTCTTGCTGGTGTGGGGCAGCACAGTAAGATTGCCGCCCTGGCCGGCGGCGATGGTGTAGCCGTCTGGCGCCGCCTTCGCAACCACGTCGAGCCCGAGCATGCCGCTCGCGCCGGCGCGGTTCTCGACCACCACCGGCTGCCCGAGGCGTTCGGTCAGCTTCGGAGCGATCAGGCGCGACATGAGGTCCAGGGTGTTGCCCGGTGGAAACGGGATGATGATCTTGATCGGCCTGCTTGGGTAGCCCTGGGCTTGTACACCCGCAGTGGTGGCAAGCGCGGTCGCGGCAGCCAAAATTATCAGAATGGTCTTCAGGTTCATGTCGAGCCCTTTCGTAAATTGGCAATCAATACTTTCGAACCTGCATCACTTGGGCGGGATCACCGGCAGCAGCACGCTCGCCTGGTGGGCAGGGCCGGCCTGCAGCGTGACCTTGCCGCCGAACAGCGCGGGCGGCCGGTCGGTCTCGTCATCATGGATGAAGGGGCCGCAACCCTTCATCGGGTTTTTCATGTTCGACAGCACTGCCGCCTCGCCTGCGTATTCGTAATCCTTGCCGCGAATGCTGAGCGCGATCCGATAGCCCTTGGGCACGACGATGCAGGTGGGCCAGATCTCGATGTCCAGTTCATAGACCTCTCCGGGCACCAGCGGCTGTTTCTCGTCGTGCGTGTGGTNNCGCCCTGGAACACGACTTCCTTGCCGCCCGGATCGAACACGCGCAGCACGGCAAATATGTCGGCGTCCGCGGTCGAGGAGGAGATGAAGAGTTTGAGCGCAATCGGGCCGGTGATCTCGACTTCCCGTTCCAGCGCCGGCGTGGAGAAGGTCACGCC
>PLYG01000203.1 GCA_003153335.1 Betaproteobacteria bacterium
GAGTGCTGCGGCCTTTGGGCGTGGTGTTGACGTGCAGCTCGAGTCCCACTTTCCCTGGCTTGTTGATATCGTCGGTATAGACCTGAATTTCGTCTTGCAGCGCGGCGACGGCCGGCGCCGCAAACAGGACGCACCATGCCGCCATCACCCACGTCCGGGTGCACCTGAGCCGGCGTGCGCATCCGGCGGTCGCTGGCAGCCGGGACTTCGTTGTGACCATGATAGGGACTTTGAATCGTTGGCTTGGTCGGTAATTATATCGGCTGGCGCAGCATCGCCCATGGTTTCCCGCAGGCAGCAACCGTATTGACTCGCATCATAGGCATGATCGTCAAAAAGTGGTAGGGTTGAAACCTCGCCGATGACCGCCCCACGAGCAACGCGCCGCGATCAAAGTTCCGGCGCAGGCGTTGGACTCGTCCATTCGTAGCTTGCGTTGATCGGCATGATGCCCGTGAGAATCTTCGCGAATCGCCGCGCCATTCTCCGTGCTTTCCGCAACCAGAAAATGGGAGGCCGCCATGAATCTTTCGCACAGAACCCTTTGTGTTGTTGCAATGCGCTGTCGCTTGTGGAGCCCCGAGTCGCACGCGCGGCGAGGGGGGCGCGGAGCGTGGGCTCCGGCGGCCGCCTGCGCCATGGCGCTTGCGTTGTTGGCCGGCCCGGCGCAAGCGGAATTGTTCATGTCGAGCCCGATCACCATTCCCAATCCCGGGGGCCCGATCCGCGTCAGGACTCCCGACTTGAATGCGGACGGCAATCCCGATCTCGTGGTGGTCAACTCGACTGGCAACAGCGTCTCCGTCTATCTCGGGGCGGGAGGCGGCGCCTATCTGCCGCGCGTGGACTATCCGGTCGGCGCGGGTCCCACCGACATGGAAGTGCTCGATATCAACAACGACGGCAAACTCGACCTAGTCGTGCTCAATACGGCGGGCAACAGCGTATCGGTGCTCAGGGGAAACGGCGACGGCACCTTCGCAGCGACCGAAAACTACCCGGTCGGGATCAACCCTACCCGCTTCGACGTGTTCGTTTCCTCGAACAGCAACCTCGGACGCATCGTCACGGTGAACACCGGGAGCAACTCGATTTCGTACCTCGTGGTGCAGGCCAACGGAACGTTTGCAACCACCCTCAGCGTACAAGTGGGCAGCGCGCCCACGGCTATCCTCCGCACGGACCTGGACGGTGACGGCGTGGGCGAGTTTATCGTCAGCAACGGCGGCGACGGCACCATCACGGTCATCACGCGCAACGCCTCCGGCGTGCCGGTCAGCAGCGTCAACTACCCGGTGGGCATCAATCCAACCTCGATTGCCGCCGGCGACTACAACGGGGACGGCAAGCGTGATATCTTCGTGACCAATGCGGGTAGCAATACCATTTCCGTCCTCCGGGGCAATGGCGATCGCACGTTGCAGCCTGCACTCACCTATGCCACCGGCCCCAACCCCCAGCAAATCCAAGCCGCAGACCTCGACGGCGACGGCCTGACCGATGTGGTTGTGCGCAACGGCGATGGCAGCTATTCGGTCTTCCTGGCCAAGGCCGGCGGCGCTGCAGTCCGCTACGACGGGGGCGGCTCGTCCGGGGGATTCGGGATGGACGTCTTTGACTTCGATGGCGACGGCAATCCCGATATTCTTGGCGTCCTTACCAACGATGGCAGGTTCGGCATTCTCCCCGGCAACGGAGACGGCACCTTCGGACAGGCGCGGGTGTTTGCCGCGGGCAGCGGACCCTCCAACCGCTTTAGCAGAAACGATCTCGACGGTAATGGCCAGCTNNGACAACTACTTCATCACCGCCGACCCCAACGAAGCCGCCGCCATCGATGGCGGCAGCGCCGGTCCGGGCTGGGTGCGCACCGGTAACAATTTCAACTTCAATTCCGGCGGCAATACTTATGTCTGCCGCTTTTACGGCAGCCAGTCGCCCGGCCCCAACTCGCATTTCTACACGGTGAGCAATTCCGAGTGCAACGGCCTGAAAGCACTGCAGGCGACAACGCCGGCGACGCAAAAACGCTGGAACTTCGAGAGTCTCGACTTCGTGTCGACACCGCCGGTCAATGGCACGTGTCCGACCGGAACGGTTCCCGTTTATCGCGCCTACAACAACGGCTTCACGCGCGGCATCGACAGCAATCACCGGATAACGGTCAACCAGGCGGGGATTGACGCGGTGGTCGCGCGGGGCTGGGTCAGCGAAGGTGTCGTGATGTGCGCGCCAAGCTGATGCACTCAGGGGTACCCGCTGATCATCCCCTGCGCCGCCAAGATCTGCGAAGAGAACCACCACAGCGAACCGGTGTGCGCAGGCGAAACGCCCGATCCGGGGACTTGACGTGACCGCGCGGTGGCACAATGCGCGGGTGGCTGGCCGCGATCCGTGGCGCGGCGAAACAGCTAAAGACATTTGGCGATGCGTCTGACATGCAACCCCCGCTTTCCACAAGAGCTTCCGCAAGTCTTTCGCTGCGATTGATTTCAATGCCGGATCGGCACCCCGCCGGCATCGTTTTTACCATCCCGTCACCGTTGAAGAGGAGAACATCATGACGAACCGTTTACGCCTTTCGATGACCGCCGCCGCGCTGGCCGCGGCGCTTGCCGCCCCTGGCGCATCGGCGCAGCAGAAATTCACCGTCGCCGCGTATGGCGGCTCGTACGAAGACATGATGCGCAAGGAGATCATCCCCGCGTTCGAGAAGAAAGCCAACGTGAAGATCGAGTACGTCGCGGGGAACTCCACCGACAACATCGCCCGGATGCAGGCGCAGCGCGCCAACCAGGAAATCGATGTCGCCATACTCGATGACGGGCCGATGTACCAGGCAGTGGCGCTCGGCCTTTGCGGCGAGCTCAAGGGCGTGAACTACGCCGACCTCTATCCGGTTGCCGACATGAAGACCGGCAAGTCGGTGACGCTGGGTGTCGTCGCGACGGGGCTGATGTACAACAAGAAGTATTACGCGGACAACAAGCTCACGCCGCCGACTTCGTGGAACGATCTCAAGGACACCAAGCTCAAAAAGAAAATGGTGATGCCGCCGATGAACAACAGCTACGGCCTGCTCACCGTGGTGCTGATGGCGCGGCTCAATGGCGGCGGCGAAAAAAACATCGATCCGGGCTTCAAGGTGATGAAG
>PLYG01000005.1 GCA_003153335.1 Betaproteobacteria bacterium
GCTGGCGCTCGAAGAACACGCCGGGAGAACGGTGCAACTGCGATACGATGACGCGCTCGGTGCCATTGATGACGAACGAACCGTTCTTGGTCATCAGCGGGATTTCGCCCATGTAGACTTCCTGCTCCTTGACTTCCTTGACCGTGGGCTTCGCCGCTTCCTTGTCCATGATGGTCAGGCGCACCCGGGCCCGCAGTGGCGATGCAAAGGTCAGGCCGCGCTGCTGGCATTCCGTAACGTCGAACGGGGGCATGCCCAGCGCGTAACTGACGAATTCCAGCCGTGCGTTGCCGCTGTGGCTGGAGATCGGGAAAATCGACGTGAAGGCCGATTGCAGGCCCTCGTTCTTGCGTACGTCCGGCCCAACGAATTCCTGCAGAAATGCCGCGTACGACTGCAACTGCGTTGCAAGCAGGAACGGCACCTGCTGCACGACAGCGCGTTTGGCAAAACTCTTGCGGATGCGCTTTTTCTCGGTAAAGGAGTAAGTGACGGTCATGAGAACTCCAGTTCGCGTTCCGTTGCCTTAGTGCAATGACAGCAAGCCGCTGAAAGCCCGTGGGCGCGCGGTGGCACTGCCTGCATTCCGGCTTCAGAACTGCGCCCGTCGGGGCGCCTGTGCAACGACTGAATCAAGGTCTGGCGGTTGGCCGCTACCAACCTATGGCTGACGACGCAAGGCATTGCACCTTGCGCCCGAACCAAACCTGCCTTCTGCAGTCGGGTCAGAAGACAAAACCGAAGCGCCCATCCATCGTTTGCGCGCTTTGGTTGTGGCCTCTGGAACTGGAGCGGGCCAGCGAGCGAACGCCGGCCCTCCCTCAACAGTCTGCTGAAAAGCTACTGCGGTGGCCATCTGCGTCGTTGCACGGTGCTCGAAATCCTCACGTACGACCAGGTACGCTCCGGTTTCTGCGCTCCGTGCGCCTAGCAGCTGACCATCCTCGCTACGCTTTTCAACAGACTGTTAAGACCAAATTACTTCAGTTCGACCTTGGCGCCGGCGTCTTCCAGCTTTTTCTTCATCGCTTCGGAATCCGCCTTGTTCGCGCCTTCCTTTACGGCCTTGGGCGCGCCTTCGACCAGTGCCTTGGCTTCGGCCAGGCCCAGACCCGTGATTTCGCGTACGGCCTTGATCACGTTGATCTTGTTCTCGCCCCAACCCATCAGCATCACGTTGAACTCGGTCTTTTCTTCCGCGGCCGGGGCAGCAGCAGCGGCCGGGGCGGCGGCAGCCACCGCGGCAGCGGCGGACACGCCGAACTTGGTTTCCATTTCCTTGATCAGTTCCGACAATTCGAGCACCGTCATACTGGCGATGGCATCGAGGATTTCAGCTTTGGCAACAGCCATTTTGTTTCTCCAATCTAAAAAAACTACAATTAACTCGTAACGGAATAGCTGCGGGCGCGCTCAGGCAGGCTCAGGCAGCCTGCTTGTCGCGGACTGCCGCCAGAGTGCGCACAAACCGGCTCGGGACTTCATTGAGCGTTTGCACGAACTTGGTGATCGGCGCCTGCATCGTGCCCATCAACATTGCCAGCAATGCATCACGCGAGGGCAGCGCGGCCAGGGCGGAAATTTCTTTCGCCGTCATGACCGAGTTGGGCATGCCGCCGGCCAGGATCACGAACTTCTCGTTGCCTTTGGCAAAGTCATTCAGGACCTTTGCCACCGCGACGGGGTCGGAACCCATGCCGTACGTCAGCGGACCGCTCATCTGGTCCGCCAGCCCCGAAAACGGGGTGTCAGCCACTGCCCGGCGCACCAGGGTGTTTTTCAACACCTTCAGGTAAACGCCCGAATCGCGCGCTTGCTTGCGCAGCTTGGTGAAAGCCGCCACCGGCAAGCCACGGTTTTCAACCATGACAATTGCCTGGGCAGTCGACACCTGCTTCGCGATTTCCGCTACAACCGCTTTCTTGTCTTCCAGATTCAGACTCAAGGTCTTACTCCTTTTCTTCCAACGTGCGCGAATTCCACCTTGCGCAACAGCCTTTGCGTAGCCCTCGGGCCGCGCCAGACTCTCGTTCAGGCAGTATCGCTACACAACCTGCGGTGACCTCTTGTCCAGGAGATTCCTGTTCAGGGGCGCACCATCTGCGCAGGGCGCCGGTTCGAGCAGGTAGTCGGATGTGAAAGGCGGGAATTGCCATTCGCATCGTTCTGCCCGTTCGCACTAATAGCGATTAAGCGGAAGTGCCGGGGGGCCATCGGCTGCGCTCGCGCGCTTCGCCTCCGGTCCGCACACCACTGCCCCTGCGGTCTTTGACGGCATGCCGGGCGATTCGCTGCCCGGCACCCCCTCAAAATGCTTGCTGCAAATTCCTTCAGCAGTCTGTTGAAAAGCGTAGCGAGGATGGCTAGCTGCTAGGCGCACGGCGCGCAGAAACCGGAGCGTACTTGATCGTACGTGAGGATTTCGAGCACTGTGCAACGACGCAGATGGCCACCGCAGTAGCTTTTCAACGGACTGTCAGGCCTGCGGCTGCTGTTGCAGGCTTCCCTGATCCACGCGTACCCCGACACCCATCGTGGAGGACACGCTGACCTTTTTCAAATACACGCCTTTGGAACCGGCGGGCTTGGACTTGTTCAAGGCATCGACCAGCGCGAGAAGATTGCTCTTGAGCGCGTCGACGGAAAATGAAGCACGTCCAATCGTCGTCTGGATGATCCCGCCTTTGTCGGTCCGGTACTGCACCTGACCGGCCTTGGAGTTTTTAACTGCCGTGGCCACATCGGCAGACACCGTGCCGACCTTCGGATTAGGCATCAGGCCGCGCGGACCCAGGATCTGGCCCAGCTGACCGACCACGCGCATTGCGTCCGGCGAGGCGATGACGACATCGAAATCCATAAAGCCTTCCTTGATCCTGGCCGCCAGATCGTCAAAACCGACGACATCGGCGCCGGCCGCCTTCGCCTCTTCCGCCTTCGCGCCTTGCGCGAACACGGCTACGCGCACGTTCTTGCCGGTTCCTGCGGGCAATACGACCGAACCACGGACGGTCTGATCCGACTTCTTGGCGTCCACTCCCAGATTCACCGCCACGTCGACCGACTCGTCAAATTTGGCAACCGCAGTTTCCTTGACCAGCTTCAGCGCATCGTCGACCGGATAGAACTTGGTCCGGTCGACCTTAGCGCGAATAAGTTTGGCACGCTTGGACAGTTTTGGTTCCTTTTGAGCCGCCATGATTATTTCACTCCTTCGACAGTGATACCCATGCTGCGGGCACTGCCGGCGACGGTGCGCACGGCGGCCTCGAGATCCGCTGCGGTCAAGTCAGGCATCTTGGCCTTGGCGATTTCCTCGGCCTGGACGCGGGTCAGCTTGCCCACCTTGTCCGTGTGCGGCCTGGGACTGCCCTTGTCGACTTTCGCCGCCTTCTTGATCAGCACCGTGGCCGGCGGGGTCTTCAGAATGAAGGTAAAGCTCTTGTCGGCATAGGCCGTAATGACCACCGGCAACGGCAGGCCCGGCTCCATTTTCGAAGTCTGAGCGTTGAACGCTTTGCAGAATTCCATGATGTTCAATCCGCGCTGGCCCAGCGCGGGACCGATCGGCGGCGAAGGATTCGCCTTTCCGGCCGGCACTTGCAGCTTGATAAAGCCGACGACTTTCTTTGCCATGATTCTATGCTCCTGTTTGCGGGTACACGCGAGACTGGCCGTCTCTCCCCGGTTGCTACGAAAAAAGCGCGGAGACCATCTCTACGCTTACTTCCTCGACTGCTGTCTTCTGACCTCTGTCTTCTGTCCTCTGACTACGCCTTTTCCACCTGCCCGAACTCGAGTTCGACCGGCGTGGCCCGGCCAAAGATCGTGACCGCGACGCGCAGCTTGCTCTTGTCGTAGTTCACATCTTCAACCGTGCCATTGAAATCCGTAAACGGTCCATCCTTGACGCGAACCAGTTCGCCCACTTCGAACAGGACTTTGGGCCGCGGCTTTTCCACGCCTTCCTGGACCTGGGCCAGGATGGTATCGACTTCCTTCTGGGTAATCGGGGTCGGACGCATTGCGGTCCCCCCGACAAACCCGGTCACCTTGGGCGTGCTCTTGACCAGGTGCCACGATTCGTCGGTCATTACCATTTCGACCAGGACATAGCCCGGGAAGAACTTGCGTTCGCTGATTGCCTTCTGGCCGCCCTTCATTTCGACGACTTCTTCGACCGGGACCAGAATTTTTCCGAACTGCTCGGCAATTTCCGAGCGCGCGATGCGCTCGGTCAACGCTCTTTGCACGCTTTTTTCAAACCCCGAATAGGCGTGAACCACAAACCACTTCTTGTCCATCGCCTCAGGATCCCATCACAAACTTCATCATCCACGCCAGTGAGCCGTCCACCAACGCCAGAAAAATTGCCATGACCACGACCAGCGCGAACACGACACCCGTGGTTTGCAGTGCCTCTTTCGTGGTCGGCCACGCCACGCGCTTGCCTTCTTCGATCGAATCGTGGCCAAACGCGAAAAACTGCTTGCCGGGCTCGGTAAACCAGCCCACGCCCGCGGCGGCGCCCAACCCGGCGACCACCATCAGGATGCGAAGCACCAATGCCATTTCGGAGAAGTGATAATACGCCCACACCCCGATTGCCACGCACAGTAACGCCACTGCCAGTTTTATTTTATCTACCATCTTCTACTTTGCCGACAAATGTCTGGCAGGCCAGG
>PLYG01000113.1 GCA_003153335.1 Betaproteobacteria bacterium
CGCAGCGTGGTCGTCTTGCCCGCGCCGTTGGCGCCGAGCAACGTGGCGATCGACCCTGGCGCCATACTGAAATTCAAGCCATGCAGAACCTGCGTAGGTCCGTAGAAAGCATCCAGGTTCCGGGCCTCGAGCAGCGCGCTCATTGCGGCATCCCGGCGGCAACTGGCGAGGCTGTCGCGGCGACCGGTCCCACGCCCAGATACGCGCGCACTACTTCGGGGTCCTGGCGCACCTGCGCGGGCGGCCCGTCGGCGATCTTGCGCCCGAAGTCCAGCGCGACAACCTTGTCCGACACCCGCATGACCAGGTTCATGTGGTGTTCCACTAGAAGTATCGTCACGTGCAACCGGTCGCGGATGTCGCGTATCAGTGTCGCGAGCGCATCGACCTCTTCATGGTTGAGCCCGCTGGCAGGTTCGTCGAGCAACAGCAGCTTCGGCTCGCTGGCAAGCGCGCGGCCGAGTTCGACCCGCTTTTGCGTGCCAAACGGCATCGCAGCGACCGGCACTGCAGCCACCGCCTCGAGCCCGAGAAAACGCACCAGCTCGCCGGCGCGCTCGGCCGCATCGTGCTCTTCCCGCGCGATCCGCGGCAGGCGCAACGCGTTGGCCAGAAACCCGCTCCGGGTCCGGCAATGGCGTCCGAGCAGAATATTGTCGAATACCGAAAGGCTGCGAAACAGCGCCAGGTTCTGAAAGGTGCGGCCGATGCCCAATCCGGCGATGCGATGCCGGGGCACGGCGCCCAGGCTGTGGCCGGCGAAGGTGATTTCACCACCGGTAAACGGATAGAGCCGGGAGAGGCAATTGAACAACGTGGTCTTGCCCGCGCCGTTGGGACCGATCAGTCCGGCGATCTGGCCTGCGTCGATTTCGAACGTCAAGTCATGGAGTGCAACGATGCCGCCAAAGCGCACCGAAATGCCGGACACCCGCAACAGCGCGTCCGTGTCCCCGCCGTTCCCCGCTGGATCAACTCGAACCATCCGCTTCCTCGCCATCCGGTTGGAAAGTTTTTCTGTTTCGGCGCTTGCGCAACCTGCGAATCGATGCCGCAGACCGGGGCAGTGTCTCACAACAATCCCTGGTTTGTGGCGCCAACGTGATGCTGCGGTGCACAATGCGCGCACCCCCAATTTTGCCACCGTAGCCGCCGCGATGAATCTGAACGCAAACTAGTACCTGCGTAACCGAAACGTCATTGTGACCAAAGCGCGCCGCCAAAAATGGACGTCACGCAATGGGGCGAAATCGGTCGTATTCCCGAGTCGGTGCATGGGGAACGCAGTACACTAGAAGCGCTTATGTCAACCCATTTGAAAGGGGGCGCATGATGGCCATGTTAGCAAGTTGGTTCGGCCTGTTTGTTTTATTTCTGGTTGTGCTGTTGTTGGTCAAGGCAATTCGCATCTTCCGCGAATACGAACGCGGCGTTGTCTTCAACCTGGGCCGTTTCTGGCAGGTCAAGGGCCCAGGACTGGTGCTTCTCGTGCCCGGTATCCAGCAGGCGGTACGGGTCGATCTGCGCACTGTGGTGCTGGAGGTGCCGACGCAGGACGTGATCTCGCGCGACAANNACCAGTCAATTGGCGCAGACCATGTTGCGCTCGGTCCTGGGCAAGCACAACCTGGACGACATGCTGGCGGAACGCGAAAAGCTCAACCTCGATATTCAACAGGCGCTGGATACGCAAACCGGCACCTGGGGAATCAAGGTTTCCAACGTCGAGATCAAGCAGGTCGANNTTGCGCGACAAGCCGAAGCCGAACGGGAGCGGCGCGCAAAAGTAATTCACTCTGAAGGTGAATTGCAGGCTTCGGAAAAACTGTATCAGGCGGCCAAGATTCTGGCGCAAGAACCGCAGGCGATCCTGTTGCGTTATCTGGAAACGCTGACCGTCATCGGCGCCGACAAGAACACAACTATCGTCTTTCCTCTGCCCATGGAGCTGGTGGCGCCGCTGTTGCAGAAAATCACGAAAGGCGCAGCTGATTAGCTTGCTGCTCGCAAGCGTTCGCAAGCGCCTGTCGGCCGCCGGGTATTTCGGACTGCAGGTGCTGGCCGGCGGGCTCGTGTTGGTTGGGGCGGGTTGGCTCTTTGGCGGCATCGCGGACGATGTCGTTGACGGTGAGCCGCTGACGGTGCTCGATGCCCACACAGCGGCCTGGTTTCATGCGCATGCGGTTCCGTCGGTCACGCAATGCATGCTGGGCCTTTCGGCGATGAATGGCATTGCCGGGATCAGCATTCTGACCGTACTGGTGGCACTCTTCTTTGTCTGGAAACGGGACTGGTACTGGCTGCTGGGGCTTGTCCTTGCGGTGCCCGGAGGCATGCTGCTCAACTTGCTGATCAAGTTTGCGTTTCATCGCCAGCGCCCGTCATTCATCGACCCGATCGTGACCTTGTCGAGCTACAGCTTTCCCAGCGGCCACACGCTTGCCTCGACGGTTTTTTACGGCATGCTGGCCGCTTTCTTCATGCCACGCGTCAAAACGGCGAAACAGCGCGTTGCAATATTGCTCGCGGCGTTGCTGATGGTCATTCTGGTCGGATTGAGCCGCATCTACCTGGGGGCCCACTTTCTGAGCGATGTGCTGGCGGCGTTTGCGGAGGGCATCGCGTGGCTGGCACTCTGCCTGATGGCGGTCGCCACATTGCGCCGGCGTCAGGCGACAAGCAAATTGGCGGCTTGAAGATCGGTCAGGCGATGCGCCCCGCAATTCCGGGNNATTCTCAACGCTCGCGCGGGCACCAGGGAGTCGGAGGAATCGGCCGATAATTTGCAGGCACTTTTTCGCGCAGCGGGTCTCGAGGCGCAGTTACTGGTTGCCGGCGAGGGGGAGAATATTGTCGAATTGACGCGTCGCGCACTGCGTGACCAGCCGCGAATGGTGGTTGCCGGTGGCGGCGACGGCACGATCAATTCTGTCGCCGCCGTGCTGGTCGGAACCGAGGTTGCCTTGGGGGTTCTGCCCATGGGCACGCTCAATCATTTCGCGAGGGATCTGCGCATTCCACATGACCTGGAGGGCGCAGTGCGTAATCTCGCAACCGGAGACGCTGCACAAATCGACGTCGGCGAGGTCAATGGACGTGTATTCCTCAATAATTCGAGCTTGGGGCTTTATCCGAGTCTGGTGCATCATCGGGAACAGCAGCAGGAGCGGCTTGGCCGGGGCAAGTGGACCGCGTTTTTCCGGGCCGCGCTGTTGGTACTGCGTCGCTATCCGCTGTTGAGCGTACGCGTGCGCGTGGACGACACCGACCTCACACGCCGGACACCGTTGGTCTTTGTCGGCAACAATGTCTANNATGCGCGAACGCCTGGACGCCGGGACGCTCAGTCTTTACATACCCCGCCGCGCCGGGCGATTGGGCTTGCTACGCATCGCGCTTCGCGCGCTGTTCGGCCGGCTGCGGGCGGTCGATGATTTCGATTCGTTGCGCGCCACGGAATTCGGGATCGAAACCCGCCGCAAGCAGGTACGGGTCGCCACGGATGGTGAGGTGACGAGCATGGCGACGCCGCTGCACTACAAGATTCGGCCCGGCGCCCTGCGCGTGATTGTGCCCAAAGCCGCGTGCGCACTTTAGTCCATTTATCGGATCTTCACTTCGGACGTGTCGACGCCACGCTCCTCGAACCGCTGATCGCGCTGGTGGCGCGGATCAAACCGGATCTTGTCGTGGTCTCCGGCGATCTCACCCAGCGCGCGCGGTCCGTCGAATTCGCGGCCGCGCGGCGCTTTCTCGACGCGCTGCCATCGCCCCAAATCGTTGTCCCGGGCAATCATGATGTGCCGCTGCACAACGTCGTTGACCGCATGCTGCGGCCACTTGCCAAATTCAAACGCTACATCACCAGCGAGCTCGCGCCGATCTACATTGATGACGAGATAGCCGTCCTGGGGCTGAACACCGCCCGATCGATGGTTTTCAAGAATGGACGGATCAACAAAGAGCAGATCGCGACGGTGCACGCACAGTTCTGCCGGCTGGAGGACAAGGTCACGAAAATCATCGTGACCCATCACCCATTCGATTTGCCCGAGGCCCATGGGCAGTACGATTTGGTCGGACGCGCCAAACTGGCAATGGAGACATTTGCCCGCTGCGGCGCCGACCTGCTGCTGGCTGGACACTTCCACGCCAGTCACTCGGGGAGTACCGCGGCGCGCTATCAGATCATCGGTCACTCGGCGCTCGTGGTGCAGGCCGGTACCGCAACATCGACCCGCGGCAGGGGCGAAACCAATTCCTTCAATGTTCTGCACATCGACCATCCATCCATTGTCGTGGAGCGCTACAGGTGGCAGCGCGGTTCCGGGGAGTTTGCCGTCGGCGGTGCGGAACGATTTGAAACGGTTGCCGGTGAATGGGTGCGCTCGATCGGTACTGTGCAGGCTGTCAAGTAAACGCGGTAGCACCGATCGGTGGCCATTGCTGGCGATGGCTGCGCTAAACGGGCGGATTCACGGTCGCATTGAGATCGGCAAGCGGCCTGTTTGCCTTCGTCGCACAGGAGTATTGACAATTCCTATTTTTTTAATGATAATGAGTCTCATTCATATTGATGGAGCGGTGCAATGGACAAGCAAGTCTGGCAAGCGGCATTGCCGCGCCTCGCTTTGGCCGCATGCCTGTTTCCCTGTGTGGTGCTGGCGGCGGACCCGGAACTGAGCATTGTCATCAAGGATCACTTATTCGTGCCGGCCGAGATCAAAGTGCCTGCCGGGAAAAAGGTAAAACTGCTGGTGGAGAATCAGGACGCCACGGCGGAGGAATTCGAGAGTCATGGGCTTAACCGTGAAAAGGTCATTCCGACGCGCAGCAAAGCGGTGATTTTCATCGGCCCGCTCGCGCCGGGCAAATATCCGTTTTTCGGCGATTTCCACCAGAATACCGCGCGTGGCGTGGTCATAGCGGAGTAATGACATGCTCGGTGCCGCACTAATCGTATTTCGTGAATCCTTCGAGGCGGCGTTGCTGATCGGAATTCTCGCTGCCGCGATGCATGCTGTGCCGGGACGCAACCGCTGGTTGAGTCTCGGCATCGGCGCCGGTCTGGGTGGCGCCATGATCGTTGCCGGGCTGACCAATATCATCGCCAATGCGGCAAACGGAAGCGGCCAGGAGTTGTTCAATGCCGCGATTCTCGGCTTTGCCGTGCTGATGCTGGCGTGGCACAACATCTGGATGGCCGCGCATGGCGCTGATCTGTCCCGGCAGGCCCGGCAGTTGGGCGCCGACGTCGGTAGCGGTGCCCGGGCATTGTCTTCCGTCGCGGTCCTGGCCGGTCTCGCCATCTTGCGGGAAGGATCCGAGACGGCGCTGTTCCTCTATGGAATTTTCGCAGGGTCGGAAATGAGTCTGCAAAGTCTGGCCGGTGGCGCGCTGCTCGGGTTGGCTGCCGGGGTCGGGGTCGGATCAGCGGTTTACGCCGGGCTGCTGCGGATTCCATCGCGGCGTTTTTTTGGCGTGATCAGCACGCTGCTGCTTTTGCTTGCCGCCGGCCTCGCCAGCCAGATGGCGCGCTTCCTGATCCAGGCCGACTGGCTGCCATCGCTCGCAACGCCATTGTGGGATACGTCGTGGCTGCTGGCCGACGACTCGGTGTTGGGTGCGACGTTGCGCATTCTGGTCGGTTATGCGGCGCAGCCGTCCGGCACCCAGGCATTGTTCTATGCGGTAACGCTGGCCGGCATCATGTTGGCAACCAAATGGGTCCGCCGCCAGCACCGGTTTTCCACTTCCCGAAAGTACGCATGAAACGAATCCTCATCAGTGCGGCGGCCTGCCTGCCGCTGCTGGCTCCGCTTGCCTATGCGGATCCCAACGAATATGTCCACACGCCCGATGTAACTTACGGCGAGCGCGAGATCGACTTCAAGATCGGGACCGCGAAAAAGCCCGACGAAGATCGCGGCAGCGCAGCGTCCATCGGTTATGGGTACGGCGTCACGCAATCGTGGATGACCGAGTTGTATGTGAAGTACAGCCGCGACGGGAGCGATCCCACCCGTTTCGACGCGTTCGAATGGGAAAACAAGTTTCAGCTCACCGAGCCCGGCGAATACCCGGTCGACATCGGATTCCTCACCGAAATCGAGCGGCCGAAAGATCGCGCCGAGGGCTATGAAGTCACGTTCGGCCCATTGTTCCAGAAGGAATTCGGCAACGTTCAGCTCAATGCCAACGCGATCTTTCAGCGCAATTATCGCGCGGCGGAGGACAACCCGATGCGGTTGAACTATCAATGGCAGGCGAAGTACCGCTGGCGTCAGGTGTTCGAATTCGGCGCGCAGGGCTTCGGCGAACTCGGGCAATGGAACCATTGGGCGCCTGCTGATGAGCAGGCGCATCGCCTCGGTCCGGCTATCTTCGGAAAACTTGCGCTCGGCGGCCGCCAGGCGATCAAGTACAACGCCGGGGTACTGTTCGACGTGGGTGGAGAAAAACGCGGCAATACGCTCAGGGCGCAGATCGAATACGAATTTTGAAATCAACCTCCATCCTCACGGCGCCAACCATGGCCATGATTCTCAAGGTGAACGGTGAGGCGCACAGAGCGGCGTTGGCGAGCGCATGATAGCGCCGTCCCGCTGGTCGACGTCGTCTCGCGCCAGGCGCCATCCGGCCATCCGGGGGAACGCTCCGCGTGATCTATACTTCGCCTCTTTTCCGCACTGGCGCCCCACATGAATCCCCATTCCATACCTGCCGCCGAACTGAACGCCGACGACATGTATCTGTTGTTGCGCGATGCGGTGATGCCGCGTCCGATCGCGTGGGTGTCGACGATCGACGGCGCCGGGCAGACGAATCTCGCGCCATTCAGTTTTTTCAATGTCGTGAGCCCCAATCCGCCGGTACTGGGCTTTTCCGTGGGGCCGC
>PLYG01000294.1 GCA_003153335.1 Betaproteobacteria bacterium
CGGCCTTTCCGTTTGTAGCGCGTCGCCTTTCGCATTTGTTTTTCATCCCACGTATTTTCCGGCGGCCGTTTGCCTCTGTATGAGCGACGGGTTTCAAACACCCATTCTTCTCCACGTCGCATCGTGTAGTCCGTCAACGCCAGGAACGACTGAAATCGAATCCACGACGAACGAGCAAACGTCATGAAAACCCAACACCCAACCAAAGGAACTGCCATGAATTCAGCCACACTAAATACCGGACTGCCCCCATCGACTCCACNNCGCTGCGTCAGCGCAAGCGCTCTACCCCGTCACGGATCTCGGTGTCCTGCCGGGCTACGCGGCATGCGTCCCGTATCGAATGAACGATCGCGGTGACGTCGTTGGTTATTGCGCGCCTGCCGGGGCGAACTACTTCAACACGACCGCCTTTGTGTGGCGCAACGGCGCCATGAGCGCGGTGGGCAAATTGACCGGTGGAAACTACAGTCTCGGCGTGGCCATCAACTCACTCGGCGTGATTACCGGCGACGGTGATACGGGCGACTTTCGCCCGCAGAGCTGGGTCACGACCACTACCCCCGGCGTACTGCTGAACATTTTCCCGAATAACGGCGGGAACACGCGCGCGCTGTTCATTGGCGACAACGGAATGATCGGCGGCTATTACACCAAGTCCCTGGGTGGGAGCTCTTGGAAAGGCGCCATCTGGACACCGGATCCGAAAGACCCGCGCAAGTACCGCACCACGGACCTGCCTGTCCTGCCGGGTGCTATCAATCCAAAGTCCTCCATTTCGATTCCCGCCGTTTTCAATCAATCCGGGCAGGCTGCCGGCTACGCGTCGAGTGACCGGATCATCGGCCAGCATGCAGCGTTCTGGAACAACGACGCCGCGCATAGCATGGTGGATCTCGGCGTGTTGCCAGGCGACCAGGGCAGCTACGCCCATGGGATGAACGATTTCGGCCAGGTGGCGGGCGAGAGTCTTACGCCTGTTGGATTGCCCCGTGCCGTCGTATGGAACAACGACGCGGCGCACACGCTGTCTGAACTGCCGCCGCTTGCTGGCGACAATTATGCCATCGCCGGGCCCATCAACAATGCCGGACACGTCTTGGGAGTCAGCTTCTACGAGCCGCCCGGTATGACAGCTTTTAACGCCGGCATCCCCGCGTATCGCGTGGTTTTGTGGCGCGATGGTGGTGTGTTTGAACTCCAGACCCTGGTTGACCCCGCTACTGGCGCGGGCTGGACGAACATTAGCCCCAACGCAATCAACAACCTCGGCCAGATGGCCGGCTCGGGCGTTTTCAATGGACAAGCCCGCGCGATTCTCCTCACGCCGTTGCCGCAATGAATTGCCTGCCACGATCGTCACGCTGACGGCGCCGGTCAATAAGTAACGGCAATTCAGTACCCGTCGGAAGATGGAGCCGGGGTCGCCGCTGCGCTCGCAGCGGATCCCCGGCTTCGTTCTTTTTGGCTGGTCGATCCGCTGCCGGACTCTTATCAATGCCCCGGAGTCTGTGGTACAACCGCTACCGATGTCCCGCGACCAACGTATTACCGATGTCAAGGAACCCTGCACATGTCCCGCCGCACCCTGGATCTTGACGACACGTTGTACAACTACGTGCTCGCCAACTCGTTGCGCGAGCACCCGGCGCAGACTGCGC
Organism: Betaproteobacteria bacterium; assembly: GCA_003153335.1. Classification (GTDB taxonomy): domain Bacteria; phylum Pseudomonadota; class Gammaproteobacteria; order Burkholderiales; family Casimicrobiaceae; genus PALSA-1005. The sequence goes on from PLYG01000294.1 coordinate 1,662, forward strand.
TACGGGAAGCGACCCGCCAGCATCCGCACGGGGGTATGCAGATCTCGCCCGAACAAGGCCAGTTCATGGCGCTGCTGGTGCGGTTGATCGGTGCACGCAACGCGATCGAGGTTGGCGTCTTTACCGGCTACAGCGCCTTGACTGTCGCGCTGGCGCTGCCCGAGGACGGCCGCCTCCTGGCCTGCGACATCAGCGAGGAATTCACCCGCGTCGGCCGGCCATACTGGGAAGCGGCAGGGGTGGCGCACAAGATCGAGTTGCGGCTGGCGCCCGCGCTTTCGACGCTGGACGCACGCCTCGCCGCAGGCGAGGCGGCGCGTTATGACTTTGCCTTCATCGACGCGGACAAGACCGGCTATGACGATTACTACGAGCGCTGCCTGCAACTCCTGCGCCCCGGCGGGCTGATTGCCATCGACAACGTACTGTGGGGTGGAAGTGTCGCGCAATCAAAGACGGATACCGATACCACCGCGCTCCAGGCGCTCAACCGCAAGCTGCATGGCGATGAGCGCATCGACCTGTCGCTGTTGCCCATTGGCGACGGGCTTACTTTGGCGCGCAAACGCTAAGCGGGGCTTTTTTGCATAGGTGCCAAACGAGGATGCCGTGGGTCACGCCTCTCCGGTTCTCGTCACTACTGCCGGCATTGGCGCCTCGTTGACCGTCAACTGAAACACGTCGGGCCGGCTGTAGTGGCCGGCGACGTCGAAGTCGAACTTGCCGCGGCCGATATCGTTGAGGTCGAGCGTGGCGGTCAGGATGTTCTCGCTGCCGAAATGCGGACCGGCCAGCACACGGCCCAGCGGGCTGATGATGGCGCTGCCGCCGCGCATCAGTATCGCGTCGGGCGTATCGCCCAGAGACACCCGCACCGAGTCCGGAAAATCGCTCTTGCGCAGAAACTGGCACGCAGTTAAAACGAAGCAGCGCCCTTCGAGCGCTACATGCTGCATCGATGCCAGCCACGTGTCGCGGTCATCGGCAGTCGGGGCGCAGTACAGGGCGACGTTCTTGGCGTACATCGCCATCCGCAGCATCGGCATGTAGTTTTCCCAGCAGATCACCGAGCCGATCCGGCCGTACGGGCTGTCCACTACGGTGAGCGTCGAACCATCGCCGAAGCCCCAGATCATGCGTTCGAGTGCCGTCGGCATCAGCTTCCTGTGCTTGCCCAGCAGGCGGCCGTCCGGGCCGAAGAACAGCGCGGTGCAGTAACATGTGCCCAGCTCGCGCTCGATCACGCCTATCACGACATGGCAATGGTGCGCGGCCGCGGCTTCACCCAGCCGCTTGGTCTCTGGACCGGGCACCTCGATCGCGGCGTCGAGGTACAGTCTGAATTCTTCCCGGCCGACTGGATCGCGCGCGCCCACGACCAGGCCGTAGTTGAGTCCCTTGGGATAGCCGGTGATGAAGGCTTCCGGGAAGAGGACGACCTTGGCCCCGGTTGCCGCGGCATCTCCGATCAGGCGCACCGCCTTGGCTATGCACGCATCGGTATCGAATGGCACGGCGCCGGCCTGCACCACGGCGACTTTTACACTGGACTCTTTGGGAGTCGGATTCATGACATTTTCCTTTGCCGCGCTGTCGGCGCACGATGCGAGTGTCCGATATTCCACCCGTGTTGTCCATGCTTTGCCGCCCGCTGTGGAATCATGCATCCCTCGATTGCGTGCCGATCGCGTGGAAGCCACGACCCCTCACCCCAACCCTCTCGCCGCAAGCGGGGCGAGGGAGCATGCCGGATCAACGCAATCCGGTTGCCGCGCGGAACAGGCGCCAGTCGAAATGCGGTCCTGGATCGGTCTTTCTACCCGGCGCGATATCGCTGTGGCCGACGGCGTGGCGGATCGGATAGGCGCGCATCAGCACCTGCGCGACGCCGATCAGGCGCGCGTACTGCGCGAACGTGAACGGCAGGTCATCCGTCCCCTCGAGTTCGATGCCTATCGAAAAGTCGTTGCACTGCTCGCGGCCGTTCCAGGCCGAGACGCCGGCGTGCCAGGCGCGATCGCAGCAGGGGACAAACTGAATCGCACTGCCATCGCGGCGTAGCAGCAGATGCGCCGATACCTTGAGCTGGGAAACTTCCGCGTAATACGGGTGTTCGCGGGGGTCGAGCCGATTGGTGAACAATTCGACGATGCCGTTGCCACCGAAGCTGCCCGGCGGCAGGCTGACGTTATGGAGTACCAGCAGCTCTACGCCCAAGCCGGCGGGGCGGGCATCCCGGTTGGGTGAGGCGATCTTCTGCGCACCGTGAATCAGGCCGGTTGCGCGCAGCCGGTCGAGCGCATCGCCTGACGCTCCGGCCGCCGCGAGCGCATCGCCCGTTTCGTCGGCCGCCACGACGGGATCAACCGATGCCAAGTCGCTCCATCCGGTAGCGTATCGAACTGTTTTTCCTTTAAAATCATCATTGTGCATTATACTTGTGCCAAGTATGTGCCAATGTGCTATAACTGTCAACAGCGACAGCAATAGCCACCGGTACCACTGGCGCACCGATTACTGGCGCAAACGCATGAGTACCACAACAGCACTACAGCTTAACAAAATAGATCGGCCGATGGAAAGGTGAAGGGTAGGGCAGTGGTTGCGGACCTTCCAGTCGTACACTGATTCCGGTCAAGTCGAATCGCAGGGGCAATGTACTTCACTGACCTCACCCACTTTCTGGACGCCAAGGGCGCAATCGCCCCGAAAATCGGCCCAGCTCGGCGGCTCGCGGAGTTCCTGGGCGGCGTGGTAGCGGCAGCCAGTGCACAGGAGCGGGGTGTGGCGACCGAACCGGTGCTGTGTCGTAACCGAAAATGCAGGCGGCCGATTACCAGCACGATTGCTGGTGACAATGCAATCGAGTGGGTTTGCGCGAAGTGTGGGGAGCAGGGACGGATTACGAATTGGCGCCGCTCGTTCTGGGACCTGTCCGAGGGTCGTTGATCGACAGCCGGGGTCGGCGCTGCCCGGCTTATTACTCGTAGTGGCGGTCAGCCTCACGCCCTCCAACGGAGCACCTCACGGTTACGATGCAGATCGAGTTACCAGCCCAACCCAGGAACAGGGAGCTTGGATAGTCATGCCCTCAATGAGCTGCTGGACGGCTGGTTTCAGCCCGACTCCGGACGTTGCCAGCCTGTTTGAACTGGCAATTTGGACGTTACCTATCGGCCAGAAGCTGCCGTTACCGAGGCAACGATACCAACAAAATGAACCCGCGGTTTTTTGCCCGCAGGAGACGATCGGGAACCCCCTTCGACAATGCGGCAGTGAAAGTGCAAATGAGCGTTCAGCGCCGGCCATGCTGAAGTGCCCGACTGGTTGCGCGGATCCGGCGCCGTCGACGAGGCGTTCGCCTGCGAACCGTAGGATCTGGTCAGGATGTCGCGATCGCGCAAAACACCGTCCCTTCGCCATTCCACCCGGCTGCGATCATGGTGTTGTAGGTCGTGAGACTGGTCGTGTAGCGGTGATTGGAATCGTTGAAAGCAAAGCGATTGTTGTACACCCGGTAGACGTTCACTGTTCCTGCCGGGCAGGCACCGGCCGAGATCGGATAAAACGCCCGGAACGCGATCGCCTCGTAAGTCCATCCCGGATCCAGCTTCACCGCGGCGCACTCGGCCGGATCGATCGTGTAGAAGTGCGAGTTTGGTCCCTTCCCCGGCGTGCCGTAGAACCGGCACACATTGCCGGATCCGGCCGCGGACGCGCCGCGGTCAACGACGAGGAAATGCTCGGGCAGTTGCGTCCATCCCGGGCCAGCCGCGCCATTCCCGATCGCCGTGACTTCGGCATCATCCGAGGTCATGAAGTAGTGATTGAGCGTGGTGTTCAGGAACAATGTCGCTGTCGCGCGCGGCGCATCCGCGCAGATGGCTACAGTCGTCGCCGCGAAGCCCGTCGTGACGTACGAAAAGAAGCTCGCTATCCACGAATCGGACGTCGAATAGGTTCCATCGGGTCGTGCCGGGTACGATGGCGGCTTGGTGTCGGGGACACTGGGAACTGAGTACACGGTGACCCCGTTCACCACATTGGCCATGTCCATGCCGCCGCCGATCGCCACCTTGCCGACCGGGCAGGTGGCCGTCCCTGCTGCACCGACCGGCAGCGTGGTTGCCGGCACGCCGAAATTGTGCAGCACGCTGACGATGCCGGAATAAGGCGCGCAGATCGCAGCGCCGACCATGGAGCCGGTGCTGGTGCGTTGGTTGCGGACGAACGTATTCCACCCGACCGGCGCGCCGTAGGTGCCGTCTGGATGGTTGTACGCTGGGAATCCGTTCGGTAGCGTGCTCGAGAGCAGCGGAGAAGAGCCGCTGATCTTCATCAGCGTGTGGTCGGAAGTGTCACCGCCACCGCCGGTTGCGACCAGTCCGCTCGGGCAATTGGGCAGGACGCCGCCGAAGTTCGCCTGCGTACCTGTGGCGGCCGGGACCGTCCCGGCGCCAATAACCGACATGACGCCGCTGTCGGTCGTGCACACAGCGGTCACCGTCCCGGTCATCGAGGCGTTGTAGAAGCTGTGGATCACGCCGTACCAGCCGGTTGGCCCCGTCGCCGTGCCGGCCGGCATCGACAGCAGCGTCGTCGACGCGTACATCGGCCCGTTCGCGCCGACCTCCGCCTGGAATACGTTGCCAGGAAGGATCCCGCCGCTCAAGGCGTACATGCCGCTTGGACAGTTCACGCTCACCAATTCGCTGGCATTGGGCGCTATGCTGCCCACATGCTGGACGACCACAGTCGCGGAATGCGCGAAGCCACTGTAGAGCGCGCACGCGAGAACGAGACAACGACTGATCGCACACATAATCATCTCCTCAACGCAGGATGGGCCCCGTAACGACCAGACCCAACAACATATATCTTCGTCCCGGAGGCTGGTGCAGGCATTGATATGGATCAATGGTTCCGCCGTGGGCAGAATCGATGGCGAACGGTGTCGCCGGCGCAACTGCTGCTCTCCTGCGAAGCAAGTATTCGCAGCTCGTGCAGGGCTGGCCCTTCGATTGGCGTCATCTACTATGGCCGCTGCGGGTCGCGTCCTGACCTCCATCGGTTGTCGCGTACTAGGGCAGCTGCGCACTCATCACCGACCATTCGTGTGTCCGAGCAACCGCTGTCAGATGCACTGCCGCTGTTGCGGGCATGCATCATTGCTGGCAACGGTGGACAGCCTGCGGAGTCCTCTTGTGCGTATCAAACCGTGTAAGTGGAACTGGCGACGCGACCACCCGTGCCGGTCCAGTTGGTATGAAAGAATTCGCCACGCGGTTTGTCCACGCGCTCGTAGGTGTGCGCGCCGAAGTAATCGCGTTGGGCCTGGAGCAGGTTCGCGGGCAGGCGTTCGCTGCGGAGGCCATCGAAGAACGCCAACGCCGTGCTGAACGCCGGGACCGGGATGCCCTTCCTCACCGCCGTGCTCACAACTTTGCGCCAGCTCCGCGTGCAGCCTTTGATCGCTTTCCTGAAAAACGGATCGAGGAGCAGATTGTCCAGGTCTGGGTTCTTGTCGAACGCCTTCGTGATGTCGCCCAGGAACGCGCTGCGGAT
>PLYG01000182.1 GCA_003153335.1 Betaproteobacteria bacterium
GGATGCGCAGGAATTCGTCCTGCAGCCGCGGCCGCGTGATCGGGTCGATGGCGCCGAACGGCTCGTCCATCAGCATCACCGGCGGATCGGCGGCGAGCGCCCGCGCGACGCCGACGCGCTGCGTCTGCCCGCCCAGAAGCCCACCGCGAACGCCAGCACAAAGGAGATCACCAGCGAAGAGAGCGGAATCACGATGTGCTCGTAGAGGCCCAGCAGGACCTGGTCCCAGTTGCGCGATAACCAGATCACCGCACGCCCTTCACGACGGTACGCACGATGCGCGCGGCGGCTTCGATATCGGGTCCGAGCGGCCGGTCGCCGTCGAGCATCGTCACCTGCGCGCGCAGTGCCGCATACAGGCGCGTCGCGCCATGCCCCAGCAATGCGCGCGGGCTCGGTTCGCGCAAGTCGACCGCCTGCGCGGCGATCAGCGCCTCAATTGCCGCGAGATAGTGCAGCGGCTCGATCATCGCGACGGTTTTCTCGACGACGTTCATCACCATCGGCGCATGATCTTCGATCCGTTCGGACACCGGCAGAAAATCCAGACACGCGGGGTTCGCCAGATGACGCATCCGGTTGTATAGCGCGGTCAGCGTCTTTTGCACCGTCGCAAAGCCGGAGTGCGCGGGTCCGTGGCGTGTGAGCTGCAGCGGCAATTCGGTGAACGCGGGTGACAGCAATTTCAGCGAGCGCTCGACGCTGATTGCCGCACATTGCGTCAACCCCAGGCCCAACGCTTCGAGCGCTATCGCCAGCGCCGGGATGTGAAAGTTGCCATTCGACAGCATTTCGCCGGAGTCCAGCACCAACGGGCTGTCCGCCGCGCTGTTGAGTTCGAGTTCGACTTGTGCGCGCGCTTCATTCCATGCCGCGCGTGCCGCGCCCTGCACCTGCGCGACGCAGCGAAACGATAAGGGGTCCTGGACCCGCCGCGCGGCGCCTGGTTGCCATAGTGCGCTGCCTGCCAGCAGCGCCGCAAGGCGCTCTGCCGCCTCTTTCTGGCCCGGCGCCGGCCGCGCCTTTTGCATCCGCGGATCGAGCGGGCTCAGGTTCGCCCGCAAGCCTTCGCAACTCAGCGCCGCCGAATATTCGAGGGCGGCCAGCGCGTCGGCCACATCGATCAGCGCCAGCGCCGCGGCGCCAATGGTGGCCGCGTTCGAGCTGATCAGCGACAGGCCGTCCTTGGGTCCCAGCACCGGCAGCGCGATGCCGGCTGCGGCGAACGCCTCGGCGCCCGGCATCACCGTGCCGCGAAACTCGGCCACGCCTTCACCGATCAGCGGCAGCGCCATTGCGGACAGCGGCGCGAGATCGCCGACGCTGATCGATCCGATGTGCGGAACCACCGGATGGACGCCGGCGTTGAGCATTGCCACCAGCGCTTCGAACACGGAAGGTGAAATGCCCGAGCCGCCCATGCGCATGCCGGCAATGCGCGCAAACAACATGGCGCGCACCACGTCGGTCGGAAACGGTGTGCCGACACCGACACTGCGGGCACGAATGGCGTTCAACTGATACTCGGCGAGCAGGCTGTCTCTTTGGTCCGTCTGGTCGGTCTGGTCCGTTGCGAGCATCTTGCCCGTGTTCGCACCCAGCGCAGAGTTGAGACCGTAGATCGACTGCCCGGAGGATGCCAGCCGCGTGACGACCGCGCGCGCTGCATGCAGCCGCGCCAGCACCTGCGGTGAAACGGAAACGGCCGCGCCGCCACGCGCGACGTTTTCCACGTCGCGCAGCGCCAATGGCCGGTCGGTAAGTTCGAGAGAGTCCATTAAAACAAATGCCCCCGGTTGGGCCGGGGGCGTCGTGGCCGGGCGGCGCCGGTTACTTGAGCACGCCCTTGGATTTCAGAAAGGCGGTCGCCACATCGCGCGGTTCCATCTTGTCGCCATCGACCTTGTAGTTGAGTCCCGAAATAGTTGCTTCGTCGAGCAAGGCGCTCACCCGGTTGGCGACTTCGGCGATTTTCGGGTTGGCGTCGAGCACTTCCTTGCGCACCACCGGCGCGACGTAGTAGGGCGGCCACAGGTTCTTGTCGTCCTTCAGGCGTTTCAACTTCAGCGCCGAGATCATGCCGTCTGTCCCAGCCCCGAGGCACTCAACAGAACGGCGGCGATGCCCATGATCCATTTGGGGTGATTCATGCATCTCCTCCGTGGGGGTTGGGTGAAGCGGTACACTACCATAGGCGCAAAAATCTTGACGACAAAGGTGCCGCAGTGACCAGTCCGCAACCGATTTATTTGACGTACCTGAATGGCCCCGATGTCGCCCGGCTGGCGTTGACCGACGATGAGATCCTGGCGGCGGTCGAACTGGGCCTCAAGGCGCAGGGCGAAGGGAAGACCGTGCTCGAGCCGCGTGTGCACCTGGTGCCCGAATCGTCGGACAAGGGCCACTTCAATGTGCTGCGCGGCGTGGTCAAGCCGCTCGGCGTCGCCGGGGTCAAGATCGTCGGCGATTTCGTCGGCAATTTCGAGCGCGGTCTGCCATCGGAGATGGCGCTGCTCAATCTGTTCGATCCCGAGACCGGGAGCCCCAAGGCAATCCTCGATGCGACCTCGATCACTGACATGCGCACCGGCGCGATGACGGCGCTGGGTGGCAAGTACCTGGCAAACAAGGGCTCGAAAATCCTCGGCCACATCGGCGCGCGCGGCACCGCGTACTGGAATGTGCGCCTGCTCGATCATTTGTTCGACTTCGACGAGATACGCGTGCATTCCCGGCGGCCCGAGTCGCGGATTCCGTTCGGCGAACGGCTGGCCAAGGATCTCGGCAAGACGGTGCGGGTGGTCGACGATTGGGAATCCTGCGTGCGCGGCGCCGACATTGTCGTCGAAGCCTCGCGCCTGCCAGAACCCAAGGTCATGCTCAGGACGGAATGGATCAAAAAGGGCGCGCTGGTGATGCCTTACGGGACGATGAGCGCCATCGACTTATCGCTGACCGACATCATGGACAAGATGGTCGTCGACGATTGGGGGCAATGCAAAAAAGGACTGCCGTTCGGCGCCTTGCGCGCCCATGTCGACAGCGACCGATTGACCCTACAAAACCTGCACGCGGAACTGGGACAGATCGTCGCCGGCATCAAGCCGGGGCGCGAGCGCGGCGACGAGACCATCCTGTTCTGGCATCGGGGCTTGAGCCTGTCCGATATCGCGCTCGGCTGCGCGCTGCTGGACAAGGCAGCGAAGCTGGGAGTCGGACAGCAGTTGCGGTTTGCCTGAACGTCAATTCGACACGGAGAAGAAACCATGGCCCGAATTCCTTATGCCGACCCGGCGGCGAACGCCGATATCGCGCAGCTCGCCGAGCAGATCAAGTCCGAGCGCGGCGGCAGGCTGCTCAATCTCTACAAGATGCTGCTGCACAGCCCACCGGTGGCGCGCGGATGGCTCAACCTGTTTACCGCAATACGGCAGCAGACGGTGCTGCCCGGGCGCTACCGGGAGCTCGCGATTCTGCGGGTGGCGGTGATGAACGGCGCCGACTACGAATTCGCCGCGCATGTGCCGTTTGCGCTGAAGGAAGGCTGCACGGCCGAGCAGATCGATGCGGTTCGCGTGGGATCGTCGGCGCCCGTGTTCGACGCGCGCGATCGCGCCGTGCTCGCCTACACCGAAGCCATGACCCGCGACATCCGCGTTGCCGACTCGGTGTTCCGGCAAGTGCGCGAATTTTTTCCGGAGCGCGAAGTGGTTGAGCTCACCGCCACGATCGCCGGCTACAACCTGGTGTCGCGCTTCCTCGAAGCGATGGCGATCGATCACGAATAGAGGCTATTGAGGCAGGCGCGAGTAGCCCCCGGCCGCCTTGCGTCAATCTTCTTCGCCCCGCTGACTCAAATCCGCTCCAATCTGCGCCGCCGAACGCGCGTGCGGAGGGGACATGTCAATGAACCGGATGTAGCGTTTAATCCAATCCAGATACGCCCGGCCAGTGCCGATCGATCAGTGCAACACCCGGATGCGCGCACGCACCTGATCCAGCAAGCGCAGCGGCGTGGGTGCGGCCACTGCCTGATCGGGCGCAGCGGCATCGGTGACGGTTTTCATGGCTTTTTCGGCACCATAATATATGTATAGGTATACAGTCAATGAAATCAGGAAGTTGCGCAAAATGGCTGCCAGAATGGTCGTCGCGCGCGACGGTTTTTCTTGTTTTGATCGGCCCCCTACTTCTAGTTCGGCGCCACACCACGAGCAGAGGTACAATTCAGCACATCCACTCTTGGAGATGAACCATGAATTTCAGCATTGAGTGCGAGGAGGAAACGGACGGACGTTGGCTGGCTGAAGTTCCACAGCTTCCCGGCGTCTTGTGCTACGGCCAGTCGGCCGAGGAGGCCACGGCCAAAGCTGAGGTACTTGCACTTCGCACAATGGCCGAGCGCCTTGAGCATGGCGAATCGAAGGCCGTCGCAATAAATATTTCCATTCCCCTCGCTGCATGAGCCAATGGCCCTCCATCAAGTCCAAACGACTGCTCGTAGCATTGTTCGGCATAGGATGGGGCCTCAAGAGACAATCTGGCTCACACCGCACGCTATCGCGAGAAGGTTGGCCCGATTTCGTCTTCGCATTTCACGATGGCGAGGAAATCGGGCCTCGTATGCTCGCACGCATAGCAAAACACACCGGCCTTACGCCCAAAGACCTGTAACCCATACGGCATCGGCACCGCTATGTCGCCGAACACTTCGTTCCAGGGGACGCTACGCGATAAAGCTGCGCAGCGCCCCTGAACTCGGACGTTAGGCGACAAGGGAGGCCGAATGAAAACGTTTGCCTGTGTCACATTGACTCTCGCGAGTCTTGTGCTCGCAAGTTGCCGCTTTCCCGATTTCGCAGCGGAGCGCCACTTTGTCGTAGTTGCAAATCCAGGTATGCCGGCTCCGATTCTTCTAAATGAAACTACTGGCGAGTCGTGGCGGCTTACAGATTCTGGGTGGCAATCAATAGCTATGGTAAAAGAGGGCGCCACCACTGCCAACGATGCACGGAAAGAAATTGACCGTCGCAAACAAATTTATGAGGCTCTCAGCCAAAATTCAGAAGCTCGCAAGATCGTGGCAGCTTACAAGAGTGGAGTAACTGGCAGGGACGCGGCGCGCTCTTCGCTTCAGGCCATCGTTCCCCAATCGCTCGGTTCGCTTCCTCCAGGCACTGAAGATGGCAACTGGTCCGCATTCTCTAAATAAACGGAGTTGTCGCCAAACAAGGCGCTCCAGCCGACGGCTCTGCCGCCCTTCGGTCGGCAGAGCCGCAGGTGAGCTTGAGCGTTAGGCGTCACGAATGACCGGTGCATGCGACTTCGCCAATCCACGCTTGCGTAGGCTATTTGCACGATCAAAACGGTCTCGTCTTATCAGGCTTGGTTGCCCCGAATGCCAGCTGGTGTCTTCCGCCGCGTGATTCTCATTGGGAATTACGCCATAAAGATTCCGCGTCTGCGCAATGCCCTATCCGGGATGCGATGTAATCGGTGGGAGCGCGAGATGTGGTGTACTTGGCGGCCAATATTCGGATGGGAGAATCTTTGTCCAATTACATTCGCTGACCCAGTGGGGCTTGTCGTGGTTATGCCACGCGCAACCCAACCCGTGACGTTCGACGAGGTTGTGGCAGCTACGCCCGATTACTATCCAGACATAACATCAGAGACGAAGCCTGCTGACTTTGGCAGGGTAAACAGTCGTATCCTAGCGCTTGACTACGGATTACCCTACGCCGATGCTGTGCGCGAGCGGCGCGCATATTATGTTGAGCGGTCGGCGAAGCACTAGATTAGATAGCAGTTGATTAATTGGAGATTCGATGACGTTGACGCCCAACCCGGCAGTCAAGCGGACGCACACCGGCGGGGCACACCTAATCATTCTCCGTGCATCCAGCGCGCCGGTGCGCGCCGCTTACTTTGTGCGTTGGGCAGCACCAGGCAAGCGGTGAGACCGATATGCGCGCATGCTCTTAGAGGAAGGATCAGCGATGAGAAACATAGCCAGGTTACGGGACTTCATTCAGTCCTTCACACGGTTGATCGAGCAAGCTGGCGACGATGAGGAGCGCATCTTCGCGGATGGGGAAAAGGTCCTATCAGAGCTCGTCAGTCATGATGATTGGTTGCCTGATGACTTTGCTCGGCCGAGTCCAGAACGGTATCAGCAGTACTTGTTGTATTGCGATCCAATGGAACGTTTCTCCGTAGTGAGTTTTGTATGGGGGCCGGGTCAAACAACCCAGGTACATGACCACACGGTGTGGGGCATGGTTGGAGTAATGCGTGGCGCCGAGGCCTGCGAGGAATTCGATCTAGAACCCGCAGCGGGCCGCTTGCGCTCAAGAGGTAAACATCAGTTGTCCCCCGGCAGCATTGACCTGGTATCACCGCGCATCGGAGATATCCATAAGGTGTCAAACGCCCTCGCCGATCGTGCGTCGATCAGTATCCACATCTACGGTGCCAATATCGGGGCCGTAAAGCGTCATATCTATGAACCGGATACCGGGAGCAAAAAAACATTTGTTTCCGGATATTCAAGCAACGTGACTCCGAATATTTGGGATCGCTCAGCGGAATTGGCAACCGTCAATTGATGATGCTGCCCAACGAATAAGGTTAGATCGTGCCAGNNTTGTTGGACGAGCCCGGTCCGTGAGCGCTGACCGTTGCGCATAGAAAATATGTTTTTGGGAATTGCTCCGGGTCGAAGTTCTGCCGGGTGGGCGGGACTGGAAAGCCCGTTGCTGGCGTACCGTTGCGGTAGCCGCTGGCCGATGTTGGCGTGGTTTCGCCTGTTGCGCCCCGATTCTAGGTAAGCCGGCCCCGCAGCTTGCGGGTGCTGACGTCCCGTCACTTGCCGAGGGGCATTGCGCTTACATGGTCAATGCACCTCCTGGGTGGCAAGTGGGATCGGTAGAGGCCCCGAGAACCGCGACCGCAGCCGCGTTTTCACGATCACCATCA
>PLYG01000331.1 GCA_003153335.1 Betaproteobacteria bacterium
TGCACCAGATTTCGCGCGGCGACATTCCTGGCTCTTCGCTCGGCACATCGCGCAATTCGATCATCGCGCCGGCGCCGCCACCATACGCGAGTTCGGGCAGGGCGTTCGACAAGCCCCCGGCGCCGACGTCGTGAATGGACAGGACGGGATTGCGTTCGCCCTGTTGCCAGCAACGGTCGATTACCTCCTGCGCGCGGCGCTGAAGCTCGGCGTTGCCGCGCTGAACGGAATCGAAATCGAGGTCGGCGGCGTTGGCGCCGGTCGCCATGCTCGACGCCGCGCCGCCGCCCAGNNCGCCGACCTGCATGCTGGAGGCCGCGCCGCCGCCCAGGCCGATCAACAGGCCGGGGCCACCGAGTTGTATCAGCAGCGTGCCGGCCGTCAGGGGCTTTTTCAGCGCATGCGCGGCGGAGATGTTGCCCACGCCGCCGGCGATCATGATCGGCTTGTGAAACCCGAACGTTTCATCGCCGACCTGCTGCTCGAAGGTGCGGAAGTACCCCAACAGATTCGGCCGCCCGAATTCGTTGTTGAACGACGCGCCGCCGATCGGCCCGTCGATCATGATCTGCAGCGCGGACGCGATGCGGTCGGGCTTGCCGATCCAGTCGCTTTGCAGTTCCCACGGCTGCGCAAAGCCCGGGATCCGCAAATGCGACGTGGTGAATCCGGTGAGCCCTGCCTTGGGTTTCGATCCCGTTCCCGTTGCGCCTTCGTCGCGAATCTCGCCGCCCGCGCCGGTAGCGGCGCCGGGAAACGGCGATATCGCCGTCGGATGGTTGTGGGTCTCGACCTTCATCAGGATATGCGTCAAGCCAGGATGGCGGCCATACTGATGGTGCGCACCGGAGTAAAACCGCTGGGCAGCGGCGCCCTCCATGATGGCGGCGTTGTCCACATACGCGAGTACCGTTCCCCTGGGTGCCGCCTGGTGCGTGTTCTTGATCATCGCGAACAGCGATTGCGACTGGGGAACCCCGTCGACCACCCAGTCGGCGTTGAAGATCTTGTGCCGGCAANNTGCGCGAACATCATCAGCTCGACGTCGGTGGGATCGCGCCCCAGCCGGATAAAATTCTCGGCCAGGTAGTCGATTTCGTCGTCCGACAGCGCGAGACCCATGTCGATATTCGCGCGCTCCAGCGCGCCGCGCCCGCGCGCCTGCACCGGCACGCTGGCCTGCGGCCGCGGCGGGACGTGATCGAACAGCGCATCGGCCGCGGCGAACGACTCCAGCACTGTCTGGGTCATCCGGTCGTGAATCAGGGGCAGCAGCACTCCATCGTCGATGGGCGCACCGCAGACGTAGTACGCGGCGCCGCGCTCGATACGCGACACGGCATCGAGGCCGCAATTGCGCGCAATGTCGGTGGCCTTGGATGACCACGGCGAAATCGTGCCAGGGCGCGGCACGACCAGATGCATGCGGCCCGCCGGCTGGCCTGCGCCCTGCTGCGGCCCATAGGTCAGCAGCCGATCGAGTCTGGACCGCTCGTCAGGTGACAACGGCCTCTCGACTTCGATGAAATGCCAGTACTCCGCGGCCAGCCCGACGGGACCGGATGCGGATAAAGCGTGCTGCAAGCGTTGGAGACGAAAAGCGGAGAGCGCGGGACGGCCGCGTAAATGCAGAATGGTGGCCATGAACGCTAGGGGCGCCAGCGTCGTAAAGCGCGATTATACGCTGCCCTGCCATCGCGCCCCACGGGAAATCGACCGCGCCACGTGGCGGGCCGTCACCGAAAAAGTCCGGACCCGTTGTCGACGGGCGTTGTTTGCCTCAGCCGCCGGCGCGTTCCGGGTACATGAACTCGCGGGTCCATGGCAGTTCGGTGCGCCCAGCCTGCGCCTGCCTGCTGGCCAGAATCTGGTAAATGTTCATCCAGCCCTGAGCAAACCCGTACGAACAGCCCATCAAGTAGAGCCGCCATACCCGCAATGTTTTTTGATCAACCAGCTTCGCCGCTTCCGCCAGGCGCTCTTCCAGTCGGTCCGACCACTGTTCGAGCGTCTTCGCGTAATGCGGACGCAGGCTTTCGACGTCGGACACTTCGAGGTTCTGCGCCGCCATTTCGCGCAGCGCCAGCGCCACGTGCGGCAACTCCCCATGCGGGAATACATACTTGTCGATGAAGCCGCCGGCGTCAGAACCGACTTCGTGGCTGTCGACGTCGCTGGAGGTGATGCCGTGATTGAGGAACAGGCCGCGATCGCGCAAGAGGCGCCTGACCGTGCCGAAGTAAATCGGCAGGTTGCTCAAGCCCACATGCTCGAACATCCCGATGCTGGCGATCTTGTCGAACACGGCTTCGCCCTGCACGTCCCGATAGTCGAGCAGCAGCACGCGGCACCGATCCTGTATCCCGGCGGCCTGGATGCGTTCCTGGGCGACCTGGAACTGATTTTCGGACAGCGTGATGCCAGTGGCGTCGACGCCGTAGGCTTCCACCGCATGAATGATCAGTCCGCCCCAGCCGCATCCGATGTCGAGGAATTTTTCGCCGGGTTTCAGCATCAGTTTGCGGCAGATGTGATCGAGCTTCTGGGTCTGCGCCGTGTCGATGTCCTCCTCTCCGGTGCGAAAGTAGGCGCAGGAATACACCATGCGCCGGTCGAGCCAGAGCCGGTAGAAGCCGTTCGACACATCGTAGTGGCGGCGTATCGCGCCGCGGTCGACCCGCCGCGTATGCTTGCTCACCGCCAGGGCCACGCGCTGCCAGGCGCTGACGCCTGCGCTGTTGGTCAGTTGGTCCGCGGCGCAGATCACGTCGCGCAGCGGCCCCTCGATTTCGAGTTCACCTTCGACATACGCTTCGGCCAGTGAACCCAGCGTCGGTCGCACAAAATGCTTGAGCGAGGCCGCCGTGGGCAGTTTCATCCGGACCCTGGATTCGGGACCGAACGAGAATACCCTGCCGTCCCACAACTCGATCGAAAGCGGCGCCGAAACCTTTGCGCGCAACGACTCAAAGGCCTCCTCGACGCCCGTGTCCATCCACGACGAAGCGAACTTCATGACGTCCCTTCCCGGTTCGAATGTAAATTGTGCCCCAATCGGGGGGGCTTGCCAATGATACAGATAAAACCCGGCACCTCTGCGCCCATCCGGCGCGGGCCAGTCCCAGGCGCCGCGCGATCAGGCCATCCCCAGCGGCATCTTTCCGGTTGGAGGTGGAAAGATGCGATCGAGATCGGCCAGGTCGGCGGGAGTAAGCACCAGATCCAGCGCGGCGCGATTGGCCCGGATATGCGCCTCGGACACGGCCTTCGGAATGGCGATGACGCCCTGCTGCCGGACCAGCCACGTCAGCGCAATTTGCGCAGTCGTGGCGCCGTGCCGTTCCGCCACTTGCTTCAAGGCAGCCGAGCGCAACGTGCGCCCGCCCTGATCGATCGGACAGTACGCCATCACCGGCATCCGCCGTTCCCGGCACCAGGGCAGCAGATCCCATTCGATGCCGCGCTCGGCCAGGTTGTAGAGCACCTGGTTGGATGCGCACTGTCCGCCGCCCTGGATTGCCGCGAGTTCGTCCATGTCACGGGTATCGAAATTGGAGACGCCCCAGTCGCGGATCTTGGCCGAAGCCTGCAACTGTTCGAACGCGCGCACCGTGTCCGCAAGCGGATGCGAGCCGCGCCAATGCAGCAGGTAAAGGTCGATCTGCTCGACCCCCAGACGCGCCAGGCTACGCTCGCACGCCGCGATCGTTCCGCGCAACGACGCGTTGTGCGGACTTACCTTGGAGACGACGAACGATTGCCCGCGCCGGCCCTTGATGGCCGCGCCGACCACTTCTTCCGCACCGCCGTCGCCATACATTTCGGCGGTGTCGATCAGGGTAATCCCCAGATCGAGCCCCAACTGCAACGCAGCGATTTCGCGCGCACGCTCGGTCTTGCGCTCGCCCATATGCCAGGTTCCTTGCCCGAGACCGGGCACCTGCCGGCCGGACGGCAATTTCACGATAGGGATAGTCACGGGATGGCGCACTCACTTATTGACGTTGACCACCAGACGCCCCCGCACTTTCCCGGCGAGAATGTCCGATGCCGCGGCCAGCGCCTCGGCCAGGGTAATCTCATGGGTGATCGCAGCGAGTCGCAAAGGATCGAGTTCGGCGGCCAGCGCATTCCACGCCGCGATGCGTTTGCCCTTGGGCGCCATCACGCTGTCGACGCCGTACAGCGTCACGCCGCGCAGGATGAACGGCGCGACAGTGCCCGGAAAGTCCATCCCCTGCGCCAGCCCGCACGCCGCCACGGCGCCGCCATATTTCGTCGCGGCGCAGGCATTGACCAAGGTGTGCGATCCCACCGCGTCGACCACGCCGGCCCAGCGTTCACGCGCCAGCGGCTTGCCCGGCGCCGACAATAGCGCGCGATCGATCACCTCGGCCGCGCCCAGATCCTTGAGGTACCCGGTTTCGTCCAGCTTTCCGGTCGAGGCCACGACGCGAAATCCGCGCCCGCTAAGCAACGCGATGGCCACACTTCCCACGCCGCCCGACGCGCCGGTGACCAGCACCTCGCCTTGGGCCGGGGTCACGCCGTGGCGCTCCAGCGCCTGCACGCACAACATCGCCGCGTAACCTGCAGTGCCGATGGCCATCGCCTGCCGCGGCGTGAACGCAGCGGGCATCGGAATCAGCCAGTCGCCTGAGAGGCGCGCCTTTTGCGCGAGACCACCGCTATGCGATTCGCCCACCCCCCAGCCGTTGAGCACGACTGACTCGCCTGGCTTGAAATCCGGATGCGTGCTCGCTTCCACGGTGCCGGCGCAATCGATGCCCGGCACCAGTGGAAACTTGCGGATTACCGGCGAGCGGCCGGTAATCGCCAGGCCGTCCTTGTAGTTGATGGTCGAATACGCGACCCGCACCGTGACATTGCCCTCGGGCAATTGCGCATCGTCGAGTTCGGTCAGCGTGCATTGATAGCGGTCGCCGGGCTTGTCGACCAGTAGTGCCTTGAACATGACTTCCCTTTCGTTGAATAGTGCCTGCCAGGAGCTTAACAGCCTGTCAGTGCTCTTCCGCAATGCGTTGCGCACGTTGCATGATCCAGTCTTTGGCCACGGCCAGATCGCGGTCGACGCCCTCGCGCAAGTCGGCCAGCGTCAGCGGCACTTCGCGATCCGGACGCATGCCGGCACCTTCCATCCGGTTGCCCAGCGGCGTAATGAATCCCGATTCGGCCACGAATAACGCGCCACCCCCGGGTAGCCGGTACCCGGTGCCTCGCACAGCGACCACGCATCCGCAACTGGGGTGGCCCACGATCCAGGCACCGCGCTGTTCACGCAACACCGTCGCGAGCAGTTCCGATGAGCTGGCCGTATAGCCATCGATCAGAATCGCCAGTGGCCCCGTGTAGGCGTGGGGGCTGGCAATGATCCGGATTTCCGGCGGCACCGACCGCGCTTGCGGCCAGGAGCCGCCGTCGGGCGTGGCCGGGCCGCTTGCGCGCGCCTGCCGGGTGAGCACATGACGCGATTCCGGAAAAAACGACTGCGCAATGGACAGCATCGCCCCGATGCTGCCGCCGGGATTGCCGCGCAGGTCGAGCACCAAGCCGTCGGTATCGGTCAGCGCGCCCAGCGCGCGGCCAAAATCGGCTGCTGCTTCGGGACGAAAGCGATTGAAGGCGATGTAACCGACATTGCCCTCCAGCATGCGGCGGGTAACGACCAGCGGCACCTCGCGCTCAGCGCGCTTCAATTCGAATCGCACCACGCCCTGCGCCCCCTTGATATCACGGACATCGAGCACCAGCGGCTCGCTGCCGCGTCCCGCACCCAGGCGGCCATAAATGCCGCGCAGCCGGCGCTCGGGCGAAGCGTCGGCCGGTGCATCGGCCCGCAGCCGGGCGAGGCGCTTACGGGCTGCTTCGCCGTTCACGGCTTCGATGATCATGCCGGCGGAGAGACCTGCGCGTGCTGCGTCGGTGTCCGGCAGGACCTGGACGATCGCTACCTCGCCATCGACCTCGGCCACGCGCAGCCCGAACGTCGATACGACATAGTCCAGCCGGTTGCGATAGTCGCGGGCGTTGTAGACGCGGGTGTGCGAGTCCCGCAGTTCTCCGACCATGCGGCCGAGCAGCGCGTAGAACGCGGCATCGGTCGGCACGCGCTCGATCTGCGGCAGATAGCGCAAGCGCACCGCTTCCCAGTCGACGCCATTGAATGCCGGATCATAGAAGCGTTCGTGAACTATCCGCCACGCCTGATCGAACGCGGCTTCCCGCAACCGGACGTCGGCCAGTTCCGCGGAGAACGCCGGCGCCGGCGCGGTCGACGCCGCGGCGGGAGACGATTGCGAATGATGCGGCGCCGGCGCCAGCGAGGTGCACGCTGCCGCCAATGCAACGCTCAACGCAGCCGCTGTCAGCCCGGCCCGGCGCGCGGACAGGGCTTGCCAGGAATACGACAGCCAGCACAGCGGAGGCTGCATGATGTTCAGGCCAGCACGCGTGCCAGCCACGCGCCGATATCGCGCACTTCTTCGATGCACACCGAGTGTTGCATCGGATAGGTGTGCCACTCGACGGTGTGGCCATGGGCTTGCAACGCGCGGCGCGAGGCTTCCGCCCAGTCCAGACGAATCATCGGGTCGCTCGTGCCGTGCGCCATGAAAATCGGGACATCGCGGTTGGCCGGATTAGCCTCGGTGGCCAGCACCTGCGGCATGGCCAGGTAGGTTGATAACGCCATGATGCCGGCAAGCCGCTCCGGGTGGCGCAAGCCTGTTTGCAGCGCGATCACGCCGCCCTGCGAAAAGCCTGCAAGCACCAGTTTTGATGCCGCAATGCCGCGCGTTTTTTCGCGCGCGATCAGTTGCTCGAGGCGCATTTGCGAATCGCGAATACCGCGCTCGTCACCGCGATTGGTCAGGTCGGCGCCGACGATGTCGTACCAAGCGCGCATCACCGCGCCGCCGTTGATGGTGACCGGCCGGGTAGGCGCGTGCGGGAATATGAAGCGGATCCCGCGATCCTCCGGCAGCTCGAGTTCCGCGACGATCGGGACAAAGTCGTTGCCGTCGGCGCCCAGGCCGTGCATCCAGAT
>PLYG01000291.1 GCA_003153335.1 Betaproteobacteria bacterium
TTCAAGGTGATGAAGGACGAGGTCGCCCCGAACATGCTCGCGTTCGAGCCGCAGCCAGGCAAGATGACCGAACTGTTCCAGAGCGGCCAGGTGGTACTCGGGGTCTGGGGTTCGGGCAGAGTCAAGGCGTTCCAGGATACGGGCTTTCCGGTCGAGTTTGTTTACCCGAAGGAAGGCGCGATCGCGCTCGGCATCTCGGCCTGCCCGGTGGCCAAGCCCAACGCCTCGCCGCTGGCCCAGGAATTCCTGGCCTTCATGCTTACGCCGGAAATGCAGGCGGTCCAAGCCAAGGGTGCGGGCTCCGGCCCAGTCAACAAAAAGACCGTACTGTCGCCCGAGCTGCAAAAGGGCCTGCCCTATGGCGACGCGGTGGCCAAATTGATCACGGTCGACTGGGACACCATCAACGCCAACCGCACCGCCTGGAACAACCGGTGGACGCGGGAAATCGAGCGGTAGCGCCAGTCGCGAACCCACGACCAGCCTGACCAAGCGGGACCGCCGATGAGCCACCTGGCGCTCGAAAACCTGAGCAGGCGCTATGGCGAGCACTTCGCCGTCGATGGCATATCGCTCTCGATTGCGCAGGGAGAGTTCGTATCGCTGCTCGGTCCCTCCGGCTGCGNNCCAGAACTACGCGTTGTTTCCGCATTTGTCGGTGACCGACAATATCGCCTTCGGACTGGAGATGCGGCAGATTGCGAAACCCGAACGCGAGCGGCGCGTCGCCGAGACGCTGGCTCTGGTGGGACTGACCGGCTTGTCGGCCCGTTATCCTGCGCAGCTCTCCGGCGGCCAGCNNTCCAATCTCGACGCCAAGCTCCGCGAACAGATGCGCGTCGAATTGAAGCGCCTGCAGCGCCGCACCGGCATCACCTTCGTCTATGTCACCCACGATCAGGCCGAGGCGCTGGCGCTGTCCGACCGCGTCATCGTGATGAACGCGGGCCGCATCGAACAAGACGGCTTGCCGCTTGATGCCTACGAGAATCCGGCGACCGGATTCGTCTGCGACTTTCTCGGCAAGGCCAACCGCTTCTCCGTGGATCGGATCGACGGCGCCACCGCGCAAATCGGCCCGCTCAGCGTGGCCGTGCCCGCGGGGCTCGCGCCGCGCTTGCAGCCGGGCACGCGCATCCTCGTGCGACCCGAAAAAATCGTCTTCGGCGTAGCCGGACCCGCGGCCCTGGTCGCAACGGTGAACAGCCGCGTCTTCCAGGGGAATCACTGGCTTTATCAGTGCGACACGCCGTTGGGGCAAGTGCTGGTGATCCGGCAAAACGATGGCGGACTGCAGCCGGCAGCCGGCGCAGCCGTGAACCTGGTGTGGCGCGCCGAAGACATGCGCGCAATCGCCGGCGACAGCAGGGTGCAATGAACGCGCGCCAAGCCGGACCCTATTGGCTCTCCGCCCCGGCGCTGGCGGTCTATGCGGCGTTCCTGGTCGTGCCGCTGGCCTCGATCGGGCTGATCAGCTTTCAGCATTTCGAGTTCTATGGCGGCATCCAGCCCGGACTCACGCTGGAGAACTACCGCGCCGTGCTCGGTGACAGTTATTACTGGGAAATCTTCGGGCGTACGTTTGCCATCGCCGTGCTGGTCACCTTCTTCTGCGCGGTACTGGGCACGCTGGAGGCCATCGTTTTGTACCGGATGGCCGACCCGTGGCGCAGCCTCTTCCTGCTGGTCGTGCTCGGACCTCTGCTGATTTCGGTGGTCGTGCGCACGCTGGGATGGGCGCTGCTGTTCGGCTCGACCGGCCTGATCAATAAGGCGTTTCTGACCTTGGGGATCATCTCCGAACCGATTCAGTTCATGTACTCCACCACCGGCGTCGTGATCGCGCTGGTCCACGTGCTGGTGCCGTTTGTGGTGATCTCGGTCTGGGCCTCGTTGCAGAAAATGGATCCGGCAGTCGAGCGCGCCGCCGTGTCGCTGGGCGCGGGTCAGCTCACGGTCGTGCGGCGAGTCATCGTGCCGCTGGCGATGCCCGGCATCCTCGCGGGCAGCGTGATGGTCTTCGCGCTCGCGGCCAGCGCATTCGCCACGCCGGCGATCATCGGTGGCCGGCGGCTCAAGGTCATCGCCACCGCTGCCTACGACGAATTTCTGAACACGCTCAACTGGCCGCTGGGCGCGTCGCTTGCGATACTGTTGCTGCTGGCCAACGTGGTTCTGCTCTATGCGTCGAACCGGCTGATCGAGCGTCGTTACAAGGCGGTGTTCGCGGAGTCGGCCGCGTGAGCAAGAACAACCCTCTTGCGCTGGTGTTCCATACGCTGTTCATCGGTTTCATTCTGGCGCCGCTCCTGATCGTCTGCGTGGTGGCGTTCACGCCGCTTGGTTACATCTCGCTGCCCACCGACCGGCTGTCACTCCGCTGGTTCGCGGCGATCCTGGACAATCCGCGCTTTATCAGCGCGTTCTGGCTCAGCTTGGGGCTGGGCGCCGTCTCGTCGCTGATCGCAACGGCGCTGGCGATTCCGGCCGCGTTGGCGATTGCGCGCAACCGCTTTCCGGGACGCGATGCGCTGTCCGCGTTCCTGCTCTCGCCGCTGATGATTCCGCACATCGTGCTGGGCGTCGCGTTCCTGCGGTTTTTCAGCAGCATAGGCATCAACGGCACGTTCACCGGCTTGAGCCTGGGGCATGTGATCGTGATCCTGCCGTTCGCGCTAAGGCTGGTGCTGGCCGCCGCAACCGGCATGGACCCCGCGATCGAACGCGCAGCGGTATCGCTGGGCGCCTCACGCTTTACCGTGTTTCGCCGCATCACGCTACCGCTGATTTTTCCGGGCATCGTCAGCGGCTGGCTGCTTGCGTTCATCACCAGCTTCGACGAACTCACGATGAGCGTGTTCATCGCCAATCCCAGCACCACGACGCTGCCGGTGCGGATGTTCCTGCAAATCCAGGACACGATCGATCCGATGGTGGCCGCGGTCTCCGCGCTATTGATCGCCGGCACGCTCGTTCTGATGCTCGTGCTGGACCGGATGGTCGGGCTCGAGCGGCTGTTCGTGGGAAAAAGCCGGCGCGGATGATTGCCAGGATTTCCAGATGACCAGTCCTGACGAATTCGACATTGCAGTGGTCGGCGGCGGATTGGTCGGCGGCGCCATCGGCTATGGCTTGGCAAAGAGCGGGTTGCATGTCGCGTTGCTGGACGAAGGCGACATCGCCTACCGCGCCTCGCGGGGCAATTTCGGCCTCGTCTGGGTGCAGGGTAAGGGTCTGGGTCTCGCGCTCTACTCCAACTGGACGCAGTTATCGGCGCGGCGCTGGCCCGAGTTGGCGGCGCTGCTGCGCGCGGATGCGAATATCGATGTCGCGCTCGAACAACCCGGCGGCTTTCACCTGTGCTTATCCGAGCGCGAGCTTGAACAGCGGGTGCAAACCCTGACGCGGCTGGTCGCGCAACCCGGACTCGAGCAATATCCGTTCGAAGTGCTGGACCATGCAGCATTGGCGGAGCGGATTCCGGGCATCGGGTCCACGGTGGTCGGCGGCACGTACACCAGGCTGGACGGCCACGTGAATGCACTCAAGCTGTTGCGTGCGCTGCACATGGGCTTCCTGAAACACGGCGGGGTCTACCTGCCGAACACCAGGATCGAAAGTGTACAACGCAACGGCGAGCGCTTCATGCTCGAGGCGAAGAACAAGACCTTTCGCACGACGAAAATAGTACTGGCTTCAGGCCTGGGCAATGCGCAGCTCGCCCCGCAGGTCGGGATCAACGCACCGGTCCGCCCGCAGCGCGGACAAATCCTGGTGCTCGAGCGAGTCCGGCGCTTTTTGCACCATCCGCTCGCGACGCTGCGCCAGACCGACGAAGGCACTCTGCTGGTCGGCGACTCGCAGGAGGAAGCGGGCTTCAACGATTCGGTCGGGATGGCGATACTCGCCACGCTGGCGGACAGGGCGGTGCGCACCTTCCCCGCACTGCGCGATGTGCGCGTCAACCGCACCTGGGCGGCGCTGCGCGTAATGAGCCCGGACGGTTTTCCGATTTACGAACAGTCGCGTGCCCAGCCGGGGGCGTTTCTGGCGACCTGCCATTCCGGTGTGACCCTGGCCGCGGCGCATACGCTGGAACTGGCCCCGATGATCGCTGCGGGCGAGCTCGGTTCACGGCTTCATCCATTTTCTGCGGAGCGCTTGCATGTACAAAAGGCTGCCTGACCTCGCCGCTTTCAATCCCAATGCGCGCCTGCTGGCGGTGACCATCGACGGCAAGCCGTTTGCGGCGCGCGATGGCGACACGGTGGCGGCGACATTGATTGCCGCCGGGCTGGCTGATTGCCGGACCACGCCGGTATCGGGCAGCGCGCGCGGACCGTTCTGCATGATGGGCGTGTGCTTCGATTGCCTGG
>PLYG01000134.1 GCA_003153335.1 Betaproteobacteria bacterium
CGGAAGCGCTGCCGGAACTGCGCGCCCAAGCCGAAGCGCGCCTGGTGGAATTGAAGGCGACGCTCGATCATGATGCACTGGTTCGCCGCGAGTGCCAAGCCGAAGAGGAATACCGGCGGCTGGCGCGGAACCTCACGGCGAAGCGTCAGTTGGCGGCCAACGATTTGTCGGTGCAGGTCACGCGCAAGCTGGCGACGCTGGCGATGGCAGGGGGGGAGTTTCAGGCCCGGCTGGCCCCACTGGGCGAGCCGGCAAGTTACGGACTGGAGCAAGTGGACTTCCTGGTGAGCACCCATCCCGGCCAGCCGCTGGGCGTGCTCTCGCGTGTCGCCTCCGGTGGGGAATTGTCGCGGCTGAGTCTCGCGGTTCAGGTGGCGGTTGCCGACGTTGCGCGCGTGCCGGTGCTGATTTTCGACGAGGTCGATGTCGGCAGCGGCGGGGGCGTTGCCGAGACCGTCGGCCGGCTGTTGCGGCGAATCGGCGGCAAGCGCCAAGTATTATGCGTGACCCATCTGCCGCAAGTCGCGGCGTGCGCGGACCGGCATTTCGCAGTCCGCAAGACCGATTCGGGGAAAATGGTCAAGAGCGTGGTTAAACCACTGTCGGACAAGGACCGGATCGAGGAGGTGGCGCGGATGCTGGGCGGGGTCGAGATAACCGCCAAAACGCGGGCGCATGCCCGGGAGATGCTGGCGGCGTCAGCCGGCGACTAGGAAAGCTGCCGCTCACTGTACCGGTGTTTAGCCAGCACTTTTTTCCTGTGCGCAGGCTTGGCTTCCTGCAGCGCTTCGCCGGTCTCGAGCCAATGCCTGATGCGGTTGGCGTCGCCGATCCGGGTGAGCTTGCCGAACGAATCCAGCAACACGATCACCACCGGCTTGCTGGCCACATTGGCCATCATGACCAGGCACCGGCCTGCTTCCCGGATGAATCCGGTTTTCTGCAATTGAATATCCCAAGTGCCCCCGCGCACCAGCGCATTGGTGTTGTGGAACGCCACTGAACGGCCGGTAGGCGGGACATCGACCAGTGCCGCGGGCGTGGTCGAGAACTCGCGAATCTGCGGATACTCGCTGGCGGCCCTGACCATTTTCACCAGGTCTCTCGCAGTCGACATGTTGTCGCTGGACAGTCCGGTGGGGTCGGAAAAATGCGAAAGGCTCATCCCCAGCGCGACGGCCTTGGCATTCATCGCCAGCACGCACGTGTCGGTGCCGCCCGGGTAGTAACGGCACAGCGCGGACGCGGCGCGGTTCTCCGAGGACATCAGTGCCAGCCGCAGCATTTCGCTGCGCGGCAGTTCCACGCCCAGGCGCAGGCGCGAGTGGCTGCCCTTGAGCATGTCCAGATCGGGGATGTCGACGGTGAGCAATTCGTTCGGCGGCTGTTTGGCGTCGAGTACCACCATCGCGGTCATCAGCTTGGTGATCGATGCGATCGGCGTGACGAATTCGGGGTTCTTGCTGTAGATCGGCGTTTCATCACCGGCGCTCATGACGAGTACGTTCGCCGAGTGCAATTTCAGCTTGGCCGGATCCGGCGCCACAGCTCCCGCGGAAGCATGAACGCTCACACACAAAAGTGCAGCAAAAACAGAATGTAAGAGTGGTTTCATGAGAAGCCTTGTCAGGTTCGGTGCTTTATAGCACGGATTTGGGGCGGCTGGGTAGGGTATTTACCCCTTTTGCCACATGCCGGGCCGGTTTTGACGATCAGTGTACTTTTTATGCACTAGTCATCAGGCGTGCAGCGGCTCTTCGTGCTCGGCTTCTTCCTGCTGCAGCGCCCACATTTGCGCAAAGACGCCTTGCGCGGAAAGCAGCTCGCCGAAGTTGCCGCGCTCGACGATACGGCCGCGGTCGAGGACCAGAATGGTGTCGGCGTCGACGATGGTGGAAAGACGGTGGGCGATGACCAGCGTGGTCCGGTTTTCGGCGATCTTGCGCAATTCGGCCTGGATTGCCTTTTCGGAATTGGAGTCCAGCGCCGACGTCGCCTCGTCGAAGATCAGGATGCGCGGATTCTTGAGTATGGCGCGGGCGATGGCGACCCGCTGCTTTTCGCCGCCGGAGAGCTTGAGCCCGCGTTCGCCCACCATCGTGTTCATGCCCTGCGGCGTGGAGGCGATGAAGTCGTAGATGTGCGCGGCCTTCGCCGCGGTGATGATTTCTTCTTTCGAAGAACCCGGTTTGCCGTAACCGATGTTGTATTCGATCGTGTCATTGAACAGCACGGTGTCCTGCGGGACCATGCCGATGGCCGAGCGCAGCGACACCTGCGTCACGTCGCGAATGTCCTGGCCGTCGATCAGGATGNNCAGCGTCGACTTGCCCGATCCGCTGGGGCCGACTACTGCGCAGGTCTTGCCCGGCGGGATGTCGAAGCTGACGTCGAACAGGATCTGGCGATCGGGCTCGTAGCCGAAATGCACATGCTCGAACGCAACGGGCGCGGCGCCCGGTTCGAGCGGTCTCGCGCCCGGCGCATCGCGCACTTCCGCGTTTTCCTGGATCAGCGCGAACAGGCGCTCCATGTCGGCGATCGACTGCTTGATTTCGCGGTACACCACACCCAGAAAGTTGAGCGGAATGTAGAGCTGAATCATGAACGCATTCACCAGCACCAGGTCGCCCAGGGTCATCCGGCCGTCGACCACACCCTGCGTGGCCTGCCACATGATCAGTGTTACGCCGATGGCGACAATGGTCGACTGGCCGATGTTGAGCAGCGACAGCGACGACTGGCTCTTGATCGCCGCGGCCTCGAAACGCTGCATGTTTTCATCGTAGCGCGCGGCCTCGAAGCCTTCGTTGCCAAAGTATTTCACCGTCTCGTAGTTGAGCAGGCTGTCGATCGCCCGCGTATTGGCTTTCGAGTCGAGCTCATTCATGATGCGGCGGAAATTCGTCCGCCATTCGGTGATGCTGATGGTGTAGGCGATGTAGACGATCAGCGTGCCAAACGTGATCAATACGAACGTCGCTTCGTACTTGGCGAGCAGCACGCCGGTGACCAGGCCGATTTCGATCAGCGTGGGCAGAATGGAAAACAGCGTGAACGAAATCAGGCTGGAAATGCCGCGCGTCCCGCGTTCGATATCGCGCGTCAGGCCGCCGGTCTGACGCGCCAGATGAAAGCGCAGCGACAATGCGTGCAGATGGCGGAAGACCTGCAGCGCGATCTTGCGGACTGCGCGCTGCGTCACCCGCGAGAACAGCAGTTCGCGCAGCTCCGTAAATAGCGTCGTCGACAGGCGCAGCGCGCCGTACGCGACGAGCAGCGCCGCCGGCAGCGCGAGCACTTGCTGCGTCACGCTTAAGGAGTCGACGATCTGTTTCAACACCAGCGGCACGCCGACGTTGGCGAGTTTGGCTGCGATCAGGCAGGCCATCGCCAGCGTGACCCGGACCCGGTATTCCCACAAATAGGGAAGCAGCGTGCGGATGGTTGCCCAATCCCGGCTGCGGGAACGGGACGCGGAATCAGCCGCCGGCAACGGCAAGGTCGATGAGGTGTGGCGGCGCATTAAAAGACCATTGGGGTGATCTGCAGTTAATCAAGCGACTATTCGCCGATGTGCAGGCGATCTTCGGCGCCGTAGCCCAGGACGCCCATGATAAAGCGGACAAAGCCGTAGGCGGCCCACACGGCGGTCTTGTGCACGGTGGAGCGGTTTTTCCAGTCCCCGGGCACCAGCCGTCTGCCGCCGGTGGCGATGATGCGGCACACCTCCTGCCGCAATTCCCCGGCGAACGCGACGTTGCGCACGACAATGTTGGCTTCGCGCGACATCAGCAGGCTGAACGGATCGATATTGCTCGAACCGATCGTGGCCCAGCGCCGGTCGATCACGGCGACTTTGGCGTGCAGGAAGCTCTTGTGATGCTCCTGGATCTCCACACCCGCGTGCAGCAGCTGCCCGTACAGCGCTCGCGAAGCGTAGTGGAGCAGCACGTACTCGACGCGGCCCTGCAACAGCAGCGTGACCTGGACGCCCCGTTCCGCGGCGGCGACCAGCGCGCGGCGAAAGCGCACGCCAGGCAGGAAGTAGGCGTTGGCGATCAGGATTTCGCTGCGTGCATTGTGAATCGCGGTCAGGTAGGCTTGCTCGATTTCACGCCGATTGCGCAGGTTGTCGCGGATCACCAGCTTGGCGGTCTGATCGCCGGCGCGCGCAGTACGCGGCGGTGGCGAAAACAGTCCTTCGCCGCCATCGCGCATGTGCGCGAACTGGATCAGCGCCCAGAGGTGCTTCATGGTCTGGACCACGGCGCCGGCGACCGGGCCTTCGACGCGCACCGCGAAATCGAGCCGCGGTGGAGTCTGGCCGGGTGTGTTCATGTCGTCGATGATGTTGATGCCGCCGACGAAGGCCACCGTGTCATCGATGCAGACCAGCTTTCTGTGCAGCCGGCGCAACCGGCGGGTCCGGAATTGCCAGGGCGCGACCTCCGGACGGTACTTGGCGAATTGCACCCCGCCCGTCTTGAGCCTGTCGATCAGGTAGGGCGACAAGAAGTTTTTCGCACCCCACCCATCGACCATCACATGCACGTCGACCCCGCGCCCGGCCGCCGCCCGCAGCGCTTCGGCAATGCGCAAGCCGGTCGCGTCGGCCGCGAAAATGTAGCATTCGAGATAGATATCGCGTTGCGCCGCGCCGATGGCGTGCTCCAGCGCCGGAAAATACTCGGTGCCGTTGCGCAGCAGTGTGATCCGGTTACCGGGCGTGAAACGCCGCATCAGTGGCCTACGTCACCCCGCTGCTTGACGGGGCGAGGCTACGAAACCGCCAGCATCCGGTCCAGCGCCACCCGGGCTTGCGTGGCGTCGGGCTCGGGCACCGTGATGCGGTTGACGACTCTTCCGGCGGCCAGGTTCTCGAGTGTCCAGCACAAATGCTGCGGATCGATCCGGGCCATGGTCGAGCACATGCACACCGTCGGGGCCATGAACTGGACGAGCTTGCCCTGGGGTTTGAATTCTTCGGCGATGCGCGTGACCAAGTTCAACTCGGTGCCGACCAGCCATTCGGTGTTGGGCGGCGCCGCGGCAATGGTCTTGATGATTGTTTCGGTGGAACCGACGAAATCGCTGGCTTTGCAGACTTCGAATCCGCATTCAGGATGCGAAATGACGAAACCGTTCGGGTGCTCGGCTCTCCAGCGCGCGACGTGCTGCGGCTGAAACATCTGGTGGACCGAGCAATGGCCCTTCCACAGTATCATCTTGGCGTTCCTGATCTGCTCGGGCGTGAGGCCGCCTAGTTCCTGGTCGAAGTCCCACACGACCATGTCCTCGAGCGGAATGCCCATCTTGTACCCGGTCCAGCGGCCCAGATGCTGATCGGGGAAGAACAGCACCTTCTGCCGGCGTGAGAACGACCATTCCAGAATTGCCTTGGCATTGCTGGACGTGCAGACGATGCCGCCATGCTCGCCGCAGAACGCCTTCAGGTCAGCCGCCGAATTGATATAGGTGACCGGCGTGATCGTCGCCTCGGGATCGAGTACCGTCGCCAGCTCGCGCCAGCAGCGCTCGACCTTGACCAGGTTCGCCATGTCGGCCATCGAACAGCCGGCNNTGAAATGCACGCCGCAGAACACAATGTAGCGGCTGTCCAGCTGCGCGGCCAGGCGCGAGAGCTTCAGCGAATCGCCGGTCAGATCCGCGTAGCGATAGACGTCCGGTCGCTGGTAGTGATGGACCAGCAATACCGCGTCCTTGCCCAGTTTGGCGCGCGCGGCCTGGATGCGTACAGTGCACTCTTCGTCGGACACATTTCTGTACAGGCCGAAGGCGCGGTCAAGCGAGATGGTGGCGGTGGTCATGGCGATGCGATGATGGCAAAGGAAGGTAAGCGTAGCACAACGCGGGCGGCTTGCTATTCGCCCCGGAGCGCGTCGGCTCCGGGGACTTCGATTGCAAACCCGGCCCGGAGTTCGGGCCGGAGGGCCTCACTGGGCCCGCAGCGCACCCATCAACGGGCGCTTTAGCAGCATCCGGTTTTCGCGCAGCGGTGAACGGAATAACTCCGGCTCGGGGCCCAGCGATTTTTCGACTACCGCGCTGGGCGATGTCCCGGCAGGACACGTGCCCGTCGCGCGATAACTCAGCGCCGTCGCCAGCCGATTTTCAGCGGGATCGCCCAGGGCATGGGTGAAATCGTCGGCGACTACGCAGGTCGGCGCGAATCCATCGTCGTAGTCGCCGTAACCTACGTTGTTCGTGCCCTTGAACTCGACGGAAAAGTAGGTGAATCCGCAATTGTCCAACGGCGAAAAGCCATAGGGCTTGCCATACGTCGTGGTGCCTACGCGCACGACATTGATGCCTATGCCCTGGAGGCTGTTGATGATCGATTCACTGGCCGATGCGGTGCCGCCGCTGGTCAACACAAAGACACGGTTAAAGCCCAGCGAGGGCAGCGGAGTGTCTGCGGTGGTGCCGGTGCCGTCCAATCCGCTGCTTGTGTTGAAGAACGGATAGCTGTTATTCGGGTCGTTGGTCTCAGCGCTGCGCTTGTCGCTGAACGTCAGCTTTTCGAAAATCTTGCCATTGGACGCCGGCCCGGCAATCATATAAGCGAGCTGACTCGCGATGTAGAGCAGGCCGCCGCCGTTATAGCGCAGGTCGANNCGTTGAACAATATGTAGCCGACCTTGCCGTTCGCCGTGTTGAGAGTGGAAATGGTTTGCACCGGTGAAATGGACACTACCTCCGACGTCAGCGTCACGGTGCGCGGTGTTTGCGCGCCCAGGTCCAGCAGGCTAAATGTATGTTGCTCACCGGCGCCGGCGGGAAATAGGCCGGCATTCAACGTATCGATGTTGTTGCCATTGACCAGATCCGCGCCGTCAACGGTCAGGATTTGCGCGCCGCGCGCAATGTTGGCCATGCCGGCAGGCGAATTGGGCTCGCTGTAGGCGATATAGTATTTGCGCGGCGGCGTGGTCGAGAGAGCCGCCAGTTCGAAGCCATAACCGGAGTCGCTGCCCTGCTGCAACGCCTCCCAGGTCGGCGTGTCGTACCAGAAGTGGAAGCGGTCTTTGGCGCGCCCCGATGCGGTCCTGCCGGCTGTCTTTAGCACGTCAAACCAATTTTCGGGAGTCGGATAGCCGGCCGGGGAGATGTCAGGAACTTCGTTGTACCAGAGATACGTCTCGTCGATATAGGAACGCACCCACGCCTTTTCGGCGGTCAGCGTGCCCTGCCGGTCGCCAAACGTGGGGTCGGCGCGCGGCTCGACACAAAGTCCCGCCAGCGCGGCCGTTGACGCGAAGACATTCGTCGTCGAGGAGTTCGGCGCGCAGAACACGCCGCCTTCATCGCGCCACCCGCGTGCGACCATCGTGTTGATATCGGCTTGAGTCCGTACAAAACGATGGTTCGAGTCCCATGGATTCTTCGGGCCCGATGCCGGAAAGGCGTTGTTGTAGGCGCGCAGGACCATGCTTGTCCCGGCCGGGCACGAGGGAGCGGTGGTGGCGCTGATCGCCGGCGTCCCGCCGTACGCGCTTGCGGCAGCGGCGCCGGCTCCCGGCATAGTGGTATTGAAACCATAGCCCTCGAAGTTCCATTGCGGAATGCTGGCGGGCGTCGGCACGATTTGCAAGGCCCTCAGGTCTGCGCACTCGGCGGGGTTCACGGTAAAGAAATGCGAGTTCGGTCCCGGCCCCGGTGGGGCCGAGCCATAGAAGCGGCACACCGCCGTCGGACCACCCGCCGCAAAGGTGCGGCCTGTACGGAAGAATGCGCCAACGAGGCCCGCGTCGACCGAGGCCTGTTCGGCGGGTTCTGATGAATAGAAAAACAGTCCGCCTGGGGCGTTGGGAAAGTCGTTGCCGTTCACGTACTCGACTACAGTGCCGGTCGCGGTCTGCGCGAGACTGTGCAACGGCACGCAGAGCAGAAACGAGGAAAGCAGGACGCTCGTGCGGAACAGGCGGTAATGACGCATGGGTGACTCCAGGATCGCAGTACAGCATATGATATTGGAATAAGCGTGTCAGCGATAGGCAAGTCTGCGCAGTGTTACATTTTGCAATACTTGGGACAGGCCTTCGCCTGCGCACCAGGGCCGCGTGCCCTGGGCCGCAGATGGGTCGAGCGCAGCGATACCCATCAAATGTTCGGGTTGGACGCGCCATCGCCTCGCGGCTCGCCGTTGGGCAGCGCGACATTGCACTGCCGGAATATTCGCGCCCGGCAGCCGCGGCAAATCTTCGGATCGAACCTCGGGTAGATCGCATCGATCACATCGTCCGTGGGCGAGAACAGATTCCGTTCGCCGATGTCGCGCAAGTAGCCGCCCCTGGCCAGGAACTCGCGCACCGCGTCCTTGACGAAGTGCAGATAGAGTCCGCCGCCTAGCGTGTGCCGCCGCCGCGCTTCCCGTGCCAGCATTTCCGCGCCCGAGATATCGACGAAATTGATGCCGCTGGCCGCGATCAGCAGGTGCTTTTGCTGGGGCTGGAGGCAGTCGACTTCCTGTAACGCCTGTTCTACGTGCTCGACGGCGCCGAAAAAAATCGAGCCGTTGATGCGCAACATCTTGAGTTGCGGACAGTCGGGCAAACCGGTGTCGGCGTCGAGCAGGAAGGTTGTCGCGCGTGGTTCCGGCTTCACGTCGCGGATGCCGGGCCGTGCCGCTTGATTCAGGAACAGCATCAGCGAGAGCAGAACGCCGGCGTAAATCGCGGTTTGCAGCCCGAGGAACAGCGCGGCGAACAACGTGTCCAGCATAACCGCGGACTCCGGGCGGCTGGTCTTGAGTATCGCCTTGATATGGTGGACATCGATCAGGCCATACGCGACCAGGAACAGAATCGCCGCGACCGACGCCAGCGGCAGGTAATCGGCGAGCGGCGCCACCAGCAGGACGATCACCACCAGGAACAGCGATGAATAGACGGACGCCATCGGCGTCGCAGCACCCGCTTCGTAATTCGCACCGCTGCGGTTGAACGATCCGGCCGACGGGAACGAAGAAAAGAAGCTGCCCGCAATGTTCGACACGCCCTGGCCGATGAACTCCTGGTTGCTGTCGATGCGCTGGCCGGACTTGATCGCCAGCGACCGGCCGATGCTGACCGCAAGGGTCAGCGCCAGGATCGTGTTGGCCAGCGCGACCGGTGCTGCCTTTTTGATGCTCTCCAGCGACAAGTCGGGAAAGGACAGCGGCGGAAGATGCGAGGGCAGGGCGCCCACGGTCTTGATCCCCGTCACCTGGGCGCCGAAAAAGTGGTTCACGACATACGCGAACAACGCGCCCAGGATGGTTGCGCTGATCATGAACGGAATTTTCGGCACATATTTTCGGGCAACGATGCCCGACAACAGGGTGAACACGCCGACCGCGGTCACGTAAGGATTGATGTGGCCGGTCTGCAAGGCCAGTTGGCGCAGCGTTTCCAGGAACGACGCATCGGCGGGAACGGCGATACCGAAAAAGGTCTTGATCTGGGTCGAGGCAATGAGCACTGCGGCGCCCGCGCTGAAGCCGATGATGACGGTGTGCGAAACAAAGTTGACCAGCGTGCCCAGACGCGCCGCGCCCATCGCCAGCTCGAACACGCCGGTCAGAAACGTGACGGTGAGAACCAGGCTGATGTAGTCGGGAGTGCCCGGGGCCGCCAGCGGGCTGAGGCTCGCGAAAATCAATATGGCGACCGCGTTGGTCGGGCCGGCGATCAGGTGCAGGCTCGACCCGAACAGCGCCGAGAGCACGGGCGGCACCATCGCGGCGTACAGGCCATACTGCGGAGGCAGGCCGGCCAGGATGGCGAATGCAACGCCCTGGGGCAAGCCCAGCATCGCGCCGGTCAAGCCGGCGATCAGGTCCGCCCTGGTTGCCCTGCGGTCGACCAGCGGCCACCAGCGCAGAAATGGCAGCACCTTCTGGCGCCGCGCGGAGGAGCCCGGTGCGCTGTCCATTCGCGCTCGCGCTATGACGGGCGTTGCGGATTTCCGCCGCGATCAGCGGGCATTTTCATCGCGGGGCACCCGCTCGCCGAACCGGCGCCGGGTGATCTCCTCGTCGAGTTCGCCGAAAGTATAAGACGCTTCCAGCCACATCACGTTGATGATGCCGAACGCCAGTGCCAAACCCAGTCCCAGTATCCATGCGAAGTACCACATTGTTCACGCTCCTTCAGTACATCGTCTTGTTGTCTGCTTCGATCATTTCCACGGTGATCTTGCCGCGCAGCACCCGGTACACCCAGCCGGTGTAAAGAATGATCAGCGGCACAAAGATGAGAACCACCCAGAACATGATCTGCAGCGTCAAATGGCTCGATACCGCGTCCCACGCGGTCAGGCTGCTGCCCGGGTGGCTCGATGAGGGAACGATAAAGGGAAACATCGAGCATCCCGCAGTCAGGATCACCGCGGCCACTGCGGCCCCGCTGGCGATGAACGCAAGCTTGGGCCAACCGAGGCGCGACAGCAGCACGGCCAGCACGGCGCCGGTGAATACGCCGGCCGGCGCCAGCATCATCCAGGGATAAAGCCTGTAGTTCGCGAGCCACGCTCCGGGCGCCGCAATGACCGTCTTGGCCAGCGGCAGGGGTGTCAGGCCGATCGCCGGCATTTGCGTGATCTGGTAGCCATTGATGCGCGTGACCGTCCAGCCGGCCAGCGCGAACGCGACGATCAGCAGCGTGGCCGCGACAAACGTGGCGCGCATGGCGCGCGCGTTGATTACCCCTGTCGTGCGAATCTGTAAATATACGGAGCCGTGCATGACCAGCATGGCCACACTGACGACGCCAGCGAGCAGCGCGAAGGGATTGAGCAGCAACCAGAACGAGCCGGTGTAGAACGAGCGCATGGTGTCATCGAAATGATAGGGCACGCCCAGGAGCAGATTGCCGAACGCCACGCCGAACACCAACGCGGGCACTGCGCCGCCGGTGAACAGCCCCCAATCCCACGCGCTGCGCCAGCGCGGATCGGCGAGCTTGTTGCGATAGTCGAACCCCACCGGACGGAAAAAGAGCGCGAACAGCACCAGCAGCATCGCCAGGTACATGCCGGAGAACGACACCGCATAGACCAGCGGCCACGCCGCAAACGTGGCACCCGCCGCGGTGATCAGCCAGGTCTGATTGCCTTCCCAGGTCGCGCCGATCGAGTTGATGATCACGCGCCGCTCGGCGTCGGTCCGTCCCAGAAACGGCAGCAGGAGTCCTACGCCCATGTCGAAGCCGTCCGTCACCGCAAACCCGATCAGCAGTATGCCGATCAGCGCCCACCAGATCACCTTCATGGTTTCGTAGTCGAAGATCATGATGTTTTCTCGAAGTAGTAGGCGCCGGTCTCCAGGCTGCTCGGTCCCTTGCGGGCATACTTGAACATCAGAACCAACTCGACGATGAGCAGCAAGGTGTAAAAGCCGATGAAACCGGCCAGGCTCCAGTAAACGTCGCGCGCTTCAAGGGAGGAGGCGCCCAAAAAGGTCGGCAGCACGCCGCTGATGATCCACGGCTGCCGGCCGTATTCGGCGACGATCCAGCCGAGTTCGGCCGCGATCCAGGGCAGCGGGATGCTGTAGAGCGCGATCTTGAGCAGCCAGCGCTGCGGCGCCACATTGCGGCGGGCGAGGAAGTAGAAGGAGCACGCGAACACCAGCAGAAGCCAGAATCCGATGCCCACCATTAGCCGGAACGACCAGAACAGCGGCGCCACGCGTGGAATCGTCGATGCCGCCGCCTGCCTGATCTGCTCCGGCGTCGCGTCGATCACGTTGGGCGCGAACTGCTTCAACAAGAGGCCATAGCCCAGATCCTGTTTGGTTGCTTCGAACGTCCGCTTTGCTTCGGCGTCGCCCTTCGCGCCCTTGAACTTTTGCAGCGCCGCGTACGCCAGCATGCCGTTCTGGATGCGCGCTTCGGCGTTCTTGCGCAGTGGGGCTATGCCCAGCACCGGCTTGTCGACGGAACGCGTGGCGATCAGGCCCAGCAGCCACGGCACGTGAATCGCGTAGCGGGAGGTTTCCGTCGTCTCATCCGGAATCCCGAAGACCATGAACGACGCCGGCGGCGTTTGCGTTTCCCATTCGGCTTCGATCACCGCCAGTTTGACCTTTTGCTGTTCGCCCGTCGCATAGCCCGATTCGTCGCCCAGCACGATGACGGACAGCGCGGAGGCGAGGCCGAAACCCGCGGCGACCGCGAAGGAGCGCAGTGCGAAACTGGTGTCGCGTCCCTTGAGCAAATACCAGGAACTGATGCCCAGCACGAACATCGAGGCGGTGACATAGCCGGCCGCCACCGTATGGACAAACTTGGCCTGCGCCACCGGATTGAAGATGACTTCGGTGATGCTGACCAGTTCCATGCGCATGGTCTCGAAGTTGAACCCGGCGCCGACCGGATTCTGCATCCAGGCATTGGCGATCAGGATCCACAACGCCGACAG
>PLYG01000148.1 GCA_003153335.1 Betaproteobacteria bacterium
TTCCGGTCACCGTGGATTCGGCGGAGGCGCGGGCGACCGTGGAAGACAATGGGCTGAGCGAGCGGCGGGACTATGTGGGCTGGATTGCCATCAACGTGACCATCCGGGAGCCCGCCGAGATTGATCCGCAATGGGCCGCGGTGCTGGTGCTGCTCGAGGACAGCGATGGTCCAACGTATCGTCTCGGGTTCAACAACTTCTACGTGCTCACGCGCTACAACCGCAGCCGTCTGTATGCGACGGCGGTCTGGGAACTGGCGCAAGCTATACGCAAAGCGCCGAACACGCCATAGGACCGGCGCCACCGTCAGGAGCCACTGGACTGCCGTCCTGGGCGACGCTCTTGCCGTTGCTCTCCATTTCGACTTGCTGCACGTAGAGTGGAAACAGGTCGAGTGCGCTGGAATAGGGCGCCGTCATCCGCTGCGTGACGTGCAGTGCGTTGACGTTCCAGAAATCCACCAGCGCCAGCAACAGCGGCAGGTTGTCGATGGCCGGGGCCTTCACGAAGTGGGCATCCATTTTTGCGGCGCCGGCGAGCAGGTCGGTGAAGCGCTCCCAGCCCAGCGCGATCGCGATCGGCAGCCCGACTGCCGACCACAGCGAGAAGCGTCCGCCCACCCAGTCCCACATGGGCAGGATGTTGTCGTCGCCGATGCCGAATGCACGCGCCGCGGGAACGTTGGAGGTCACGGCAACGATATGCCGCGACAGGTCCGCACCGGCGCCGAGTTGCTCGCGCAGCCAGTTGCGCGCAGCCTGCGCGTTGGCCAGCGTCTCCGGTGTCTTGAACGATTTGGAGCAAACGATCAGCAGGGTATGCGACGCATCCAGCCCCGGGAGCAGGCGGCCGAGTTGCGCCGGATCCACGTTGGAGGCGAAATGCACGGCGATGCCGGGAATCCGGTCTTCGGCCAGTGCCTGCACCGCCTTCCGCGGTCCGAGATCCGATCCGCCTATGCCCAGATGGACGATGGTATCGATCGGCGTGCCTTGCGCGCCGAGCCACGCGCCGGAGCCGATCGCGTCCGCGATGCGGCGCATGCGGACCTGCACAGAACGGATCGCCGGCACCACATCGACGCCCGACACCAGCACCGGCCGGTCGTGTTCCAGGCGCAACGCCCAGTGCAGCGCAGGGCGCTGTTCGGACACGTTGACTGTCCTCGCGGTGAACAAGCGCTCCCGCGCCAGCGCGAAGCCGGATGCTTCGGCGAATGCGCAGAGCCCGACGAGAATTTTCCTGGTCAGCCGCTGTTTGGAAAAATCGAGCAGCCAATCGTCGGCGCGGCGGCTGAGGTCGGTAAAGCGCTGCGGATCGCTCGCAAACAGCGAAGCGAGCGTTTTATCCGCAAGCGCATCGCGCTGCACGAGCAGATCATTCCAGATGGAATGCGACAGAGAAAGCGCCACGGATGGATTGCGCGGCAACGGGTATCGAATGCTATCACGCTGCCCGTGCCGGCTTGGTGTCCGGCGACGCGATCAAGCCCCTCGCACCTGAACGCCCTCCGCATACGACCGCGCCATCGCGACGCCTGCGTCGATGGCCCCGGCAGTCATCGGAACTGGCGGGTCGGCTTCCAGGTATTGCGATCGGCGAACGCGGGCTTGAGCTCCTCGGTGGGCGGGTGGTTCTTGCTGTGGAGCAGGACGGTCCGCCGGCGCGAGGTATCGGCTGCCAAGGCCGCGGTCAGAAACGCGACGGCCTGTTCCCTGGTGAGTGCGTCCAGCGCCTTGAGCGTGGCCTGGCGGCGCTCCCAGTCACCATCATAGGTGAACGCATTGGCAAAAAACTGCTCGGCCTTTTCGTGCATGTTTTTGGGTTTTTCTTCCAGGGTGGCTCGCACGCCCGCGACGAGTGTGGACCATGTCGCCTGGTCGATAGCCGCCAGCGACGCCGGCAGCGTGGCGATGAACGTCTCCGCGCGGCGGCGCAGTTCGTCCGGCGCGTAGGCGCTGGATTGCACGACAAACGTAAAGTAGGGCTGGCGTTGCGAGGCTGGGGCGGACGAGCCCACGATGTAGCCCAGTTGTTGCCGGGTGCGCAACTCGGTAAAAAACGGCGAGCTGAAGAAATTCGCGACCACTGCGGACGTTGCGCGCGTGGCGGGAGAGTCGTCGGGGAGCAGGTAGTCAAGCACCATGGCTGAATTGACGCCGGCGATTTCGCCGGCGTCGACGATGTTCTCCGCACGGGCGACCTCGAGGTGGCGCCGCCGGAGCAGCGTGTCCGGCGCGGCGGGGCTGGCGCCGAGCCGCGCGGATACCGCGCGGGTCACCGCTACTGCGTCATCGGCGGACAGGTGGCCGTGCACGACAGCTTCGAGCTTGCCGCGGGCGAAAAATTTCCGGGCGAATGCCTGCACGTCGGTCCATGAGGCGGTGGTGGTGCGGGCGACGAGTTCATTGGGCAGGAAATGGAATTCACGGGAGAAAGCGTCGCGCCGGTCGCGCGCCAGGCCATAGGCTTCCGTCTGGTCATAACTCTTCAGGCCGCGAAGTCCGGCTTCCTTGAGCGCCGCGAAGCGCTCCGGCGCAATCCTGAACGTCGGTAAATGCTCCGCGATGTAGTGGGCAAAGCGCACGGGCGAGTCGCCGTAGCCGGTGACGGTGAGCCGGAACCCCTCCAGCGTCGCCTCCACCCCGAAGGCGATGCCGGCCAACTGCGCATCGCCGGCGGCAGGCTCGAGGAAGTCCCTGAGGCAGCTTTCATAAAGCCGGAGCAGCGCTGCCGCATCGGCGTCGGCAACGTCGCGCACCGGCACGAAGCGGAAAATGAGCGTTGTCTGCGGGCGCTGGAACTCCGTGTCTTGCGCGTAATAGAGCTGCAATCCCGGTTCGGCGATCAGCGACAGTGGGCGTTCGGCAAGCAGCTCGGCGGCAGCGGGCATGAACGGGTTGGCGCCGGGCAGCGCAAAAGCCGCAACCCTCGGCGGGCTGGTGAGTGCCGCGTAGGCGGCACCGCTATCCTCGCGATAGGAATAGGCTGTGCCGTAGATCCGTTCGTGGCGGTTCGTGGGCAATCCCTTGGCCATCAGCGACACGAGAACGTTGTCAGGCGTCAGCGCGGCGAGTAGCCGGCTGTACGCGGCCTCGTCGGGGCGGCCCCAGACGTCGGTCGCGCGTTCGGCAACAGCTAGCGGAT
This sequence comes from Betaproteobacteria bacterium, assembly GCA_003153335.1. Classification (GTDB taxonomy): domain Bacteria; phylum Pseudomonadota; class Gammaproteobacteria; order Burkholderiales; family Casimicrobiaceae; genus PALSA-1005. The sequence goes on from PLYG01000148.1 coordinate 3,149, forward strand.
AGAACAGCGCCCGATGGGCAAGCCTGGAAGCAAGATCAGAGCCTTCACCGCGGTCACCATACGTTTCATGCAGTTGCGCGATGCGCGCGTGGTCCTTGTAGAACTCCGCCGGAAAGGGCGCATTCTTCAGAAACTCGACATAGCTGAAAATCAGCGCCAGCACGCGCTGGTGCTGTTGCTGGCCGGCGGGTGTGAGCGCAGCATTGATCACGATGGAGCCGTATTCCCCCGTGCGTTCATTCAGACCGGCGCTGATGTTGTTGATCAGTGCTTCCCGTTTGAGCAGCTCTTCCAGGCCGCCGGGGCCGGAATAGGAAATCAGTTCGGTGACCAGCCGGTCTGGTTTGGAGAGGAAGTCGGGGCGCGTTGCCGGCGCGACGAATTCGAGCGTGAGCTGGCGCACTTCCTTGATCGGCTCGACGTAGGCCATCCGCAGTGTTGCCTTCTTGGGCAGGAATTTCGCTTCGCGCACGACCGCGGGCACCGCGCGGCGCGGGATCGCGGAAAAGTGCTCGCGCGCCAGTTTTTCGAGTGCGTCCAGCGAGGCTTTCCCAGCGAGGGACAGCGCCATCTGATCGGCGGTATAGTGGCTTTCGTAAAAGGCGCGAACAACGGCCGGCGTCGCGCCCGCCAGCGTGTCCTGGTTGCCGATCGAGAATTTGCTCTCGCCGCTGGCAGGGTCGTAGAGCTCGCGCGAGACGCCGATCATGCGGCGCAAGTCGTTCTGCACATGGCGCATCGCCTCGTTGTGGACGGCATTGACTTCGCGGCTGGTGAATTCGGGGTTGAACTTCGGCGCGATGAAGAATTGCGCAAAGCGGTCGAGCGCCCCGGCGAACGCCTCGTGGCGGACTTCGAAGTGATAATTGGTGTGATCGCTGGTCGTGTAGGCATTGTTCCGGCCGCCGTTGGAGCGAATGAAGTTCCCGTAGTCAGCCACGTCGGGATACTTCTCGGTGCCCAGGAACAGCATGTGTTCGAGAAAGTGC
>PLYG01000108.1 GCA_003153335.1 Betaproteobacteria bacterium
GCTTGTCGTCAAGCGACCAGCCGTCGGCTTGCACGTCGTAGAACCACACGTGATCGGTGCCGCCGCTGTTGGTCTTGGTAAACAGCAATATCGCCGTCGATACGCCCGCATACGGCTTGAATGCCCCGCTGGGAAGGGACACCATGGCGTCGAGCTTCTGATCCTCGACAAGCATACGGCGCAGTTCCTTGTGAGCCTTGCTGGAGCCATATAACACACCGTCCGGAACGATTACCGCAGCACGACCACCGGGCTTAAGTAATCGTAAAGAGAGCGCCAGAAACAATAGCTCAGTTTTTTTGGTCTTGACGATCTGCAGAAGGTCTTTGGCGGTGTTCTCGTAGTCGAGTGATCCGGCAAACGGAAAATTTGCCAGAACGAGCGTGTATTTTTCCTCGTCCCCTGCGTGATCCTGAGCAAGGGAATCTCTGTAGCGAATGTCGGGATTCTCAACGCCATGTAGCAGCATGTTCATACTGCCAATTCGTAACATGGTGTTGTCGAAGTCGTAGCCGTGAAACATGCCGTGGTGGAAATGCTCTCGGCTCTTGGTATCACGCAGAATTTCAGGATGCCGTTCCCGCAGGTATTCTCCAGCCCCTACCAGAAAGCCGCAGGTGCCACTCGCTGGATCACATATCATATCCTTCGCTGTGGGCGCAGTCATCTCCACCATTAGCCGAATATAATGTCGAGGTGTCCGGAATTGACCGTTCTGCCCGGCGCTCGCGATCTTGCCCAGCATGTATTCGTAAAGATCGCCCTTGGTGTCCCGATCCTCCATTGGCACATGGTCTAGCAGATCGACGACCTTGGACAGCAGCGCTGGGGTGGGAATGGTGAACCGCGCATCCTTCATGTGGTGCGCGTAAGTCGAATTATCCCCGCCAAGGGTGCGCAGAAACGGAAAGACATGCTCACCCACAACCGCGTACATCTCGGCTGGCGCAAGGTTCTTGAAGCGCGACCAGCGCAGGTCGATATACAGCGAGCCCTTCTGATCCTTGCCCTTGGGGAAAATATGCCGCGCCATCGGCTTGCCAAGCCGCGCCGATTTGTTTTCTTCCAGAGTATGCAGGTCGTCCAGCCGCCGCAGGAACANNGGAACAGCAGGTAGGTGATCTGCTCTATGACTTCCAGCGGGTTGGCGATACCGCCCGACCAGAATGCATCCCAGATACGGTCAATCTGATTGCGTAGTTCTCCTGTGAGCATTTTCCGCCTGCGGTGTTGTTAATTGTTGGTAATGGGTCAGTTTGAAATTAGCTAATTGTGGTTCGTAGCTTCTGTCCCATTTTGGTACATTAGGTGATTCGCGATCCGTTTTTTGTACGGGCCGCGCTTCTTCGGGGCTTCTTCTCGCGCCTCAATCAGCGCAACAATATCTTCCAGCGACCAGAGCCGATCCGCGACACCGGCGGCCATAGCAGGGCTAACGCGCAGTGACGAATGGATACGCGCGAAATTGTAATGCACAAAGTAGAGTGCTATCGCATGTTCGTGATTCTCTATTTTCTTCGAGAATCCGGTCGTCAGTCGCGTGAAGCGGCGCATTCCCATACGCATTGAGAGGTTCTGCCGTTCAACGTGGCTCGTTGAAATGAGCCCCTCTTGCGGATTGCCGCGAACCATTCCCTTGATCGAACCGCAGCATTCACCTGGGCTATATTTTCGCTCCGTGGTATTGCCGTGCGCTTCGCCATACAACTTCACTAACATGGCGTAATCGGTATTCGCGCCGAACGCATCCTCTACCGCTTGCAAATGGGCTTTGTGCCCGTCTGTCATGAGTTGTACGCGGTTCGCGAGGCGGCTTTCCAGATCGGCAATGAACACTTTCGCGTAACTGGCATCGCGCTTGCCAACTAGCCATGACGCAATCAGCTTCGAATCGGGATCAATTGCGGTCCATGTATACACGTCGCCGATCCCAAACGTGCCCTTCATATCCTTGGGGACGTTCTTTTCCTTCATCTGGCAGAACGACCAAATCTCGTCGCACTGGATGCGCTTCGACAGAATGTTGCGCACTGTCGCGTCATGGTACGCAATACAGGCTTCCCCAGCATCGGCCAGCAGCTTTGCCGCCGTGTTCTTGCTGATCCCGGTCAATCGCGTAATGGACCGCATCGAAACGCCCTCGACCATCATGCCGAGGGTTTGTGCGCGGGTCTTAGGGTCTAATTTGTTCATGGCGGTCTCATGCGTGATATTTAATAATGACTATTATGCATGACCGCTCACGGTATGTCAGGGCTTATTTACTGACAGATAGTAAAAAACTCCCTCTCTCTCGAAAAACAAGAGAAAAATGTTGTAACGCGGTCGCGGGAAAGATAGGATAATACCCGTGCGTATTGCTACGCACGAGTAAGACTACCTCCTACTAGACTCTCTTGGTCATACGGGTGTTAGCCATACTCGTAACCTCCTGTCGCATCAATCCCTGCGACTTGGGGCTGCCCTCGCAAGCAGCAAATATGCGGCTCAATGCCGCAACCACAGGCCAAAAGTGTTTGCGCACTTTTGGCCTTTTTATGCGCCGCCGTCTTCAGTCGGATAGATGAACTCAATAGTTGCCTTAAACGCTTCAATAAAGCGTTGCTTCTTCTGTGCGCTCCATGGAGTGCCAGGGGCAGGCAACTCATTGAGCAACCCCATGATTGCAAAATGTACTCCTGTCGGCCCATTACCACCGTTTCCTCCCTGGCGTTTCTCAGCCGCAGTAGGCGGGGAACTATCGTCACCGGGAGAGATCGGGGGCGGAGTATTGATTATCGTAGACGGTCCCGTCGGCTTTACCAGGCGCGAATGATCGCCGGTCGCGCTAAAGAACCCCGCCTGTTCGGCAGAATTGAGAAAAACGCGCACCGTCTGCGGCACCCGATCCGGTACAATTTTGTAAGTGTTCCGGAGTAGGTTTTTCAAACCAACTTCCGGCGGCAACTGTCCGCCGCGAAATTGCTCGAAGACCTTGGCAAACAACGGAACCGCGAGAAACGCATCCACTTTCGCCGATGCGGCCTCACTGGCAGTTACGGGCGATAAGATACTTCGCCCACGATCTGTCACAGCAAATCCTTCGCCGCCGTCCGACGTGATTAGGCCAAAATGCTTATTAGCCGCGGATACTCGAGTTAGGTACGTGCCGCTATTGGTCGATTTATATCCGAGCCACGCGGCTAGTTGGTCAGAACTAGATGTGCCGCCTCCCTTGTTGTAGATGATTTCTGCAACCGAGATGGATGCGGAGAGGTCAAAATACGGCGCGGTCATGCCGGCACGCGATAGATTGGCTTCCCGAGCTTCGGAAGCAGGAACTTTTTCGCTTTTAACTCGCTGGACTTTAACCATTACTACCTCCGGTAATAGCGTTACTACGGTCGGTAGATGAATANNCCGTGCTTATAGATGCGTCTCGAACGCGGGCCTATTGAGCCGTAACAAAAGATATTTTAAGAGTATGGCATTGATTTAATGCAGTTTTATTCAGTATGTTGCTGGCGTCACTTGCGACGAAATAGCAATGAAACTATTCACCGTCTGCACCCTCTTAAATGATACTTTACTCGCCACTAGTAGCTCTTAAGGAGGGCTAAATGGCTGTTCATTCTCATTTTTTTGGTGTAACAAAACTTACTGGCGCGGACTCAGAGAAGTTCCATCGCCAGGTTACTTACGGGCGTCCTACTAAGGTTGCCTCGGATGCGCTCGCGCGCGGTAAAAAATTGCTTCGCGAATTCGACAAGCGAGGATCAGTTACAGTGAAACTGAAAAAAGCTAAGTAGTGGCGGCTGCAACTCCAGCTCAGAATGAGCTGGAGTTCAACCTAAGAGAACTAAGCCCCGATGACTCTGTCTCGGGGCTTTCTCTTGGCGACGCTGCTTTTAATCCCCTAAAAACATTCCTTAATAGGGATGCCAAGAAGCATCATCAACAGAATGGGTCCAAGACTTATGTATTTGTCTCGACTTCCGCGCCCAAAAAGGTAATAGCCTATGTGACGCTTCTTTGCAGTCACGTAGAGAGCCAAACTCCACCGGATGGTTTGGACGGCTCTCGCTTCACGGACTATCCCGCTATAAAAATTGCTCGTTTGGCGGTTGACCGTCGATTTACTGGTTACCGACTCGGAACGCGCCTTATCGACTTTACGATTGCTTTGGCGCAAACCAAAATCATGCCTCACATCGGCTGCAGATTTTTGGTCGTTGACTCAAAAAAGCAAGCGATCAACTTCTACATAAAACAGGGATTTCGAATTTTGGAAACGGAGGCCAACAAGAAAGCAACGAACCCGGTGATGTTTGTTGATCTTGGAAAGTTGGAATGACTTGTTATTTTTTTTTCCATCGGGCGGTCGCCGCTTTTTGAGCGATTGATTTTCGTTGTTCCTCCGAAAGGGCTTTGGCGCGCGCAGTACCGCCCTTTAATCCGCCGAGACGACCTAGTTCAACCGCCGCCTGGTTTCTTTTATCGTCTACGTTGTCATCAACTTGCGACGTTGCGATGTCCCCAATTAGCTTCGCAAGCTGGATTGGGTCACGCGGGCGCTTGATGGGTTTCGTTGCCACGTCGCCAGATCACTCGGCCGCATTCTTGGCACAGGCCCCGCACTCCTGCCCGGTACTGTCGAAGGCGTCCTGCATCGCCTCCTCCAATTCGGTTTGACTGTCAAATTCTTGATGCAGACCTTTCGCATATTCTTCGCGTGCCAGTTCAAACGCGGGGTCCGGATTGAGTAGATCGATTGGGGTTTCGTGGGGACAATCAGCGCTGATACTGCCGGCGCGAATGGCAATCGCCATTGCTGACTGCATCAGTTCATCCCGTCTCAGCCCTTCTTCCTTTGCACGGCCCATTTCTGACCTCCATTTCAAATAGCTACCTTTGGCATTATACGGCTGAACGAGAATCCCGAAATTCGAACTGACCCACTACCTAATTGTTGGGAATGTAGAGTCTAACCGGTTCTGCGGTTATGCTATGCAAGTCTCGAAAGTCCGCCAATTCATACTCGCGGGCGTATACGAAATTGACGGCCGCGCGCCGGAGAAATTCCGCGAACTCATACAATCCGATCTCAGAAAATACGGCGAACTCATACTCATTTGCCGGTTGCAGCACATCGTGCGTCGTGGCAAGACATACCTTGGCCGGATGTCAGCAAGGAGTAATCTTCTTTCGGGATAAGCGGGTCGAGGGAGCGTGACGTATTTCGACCTGGTCAGGCCAATTACTTCCAGGCTCCACCCGGCAGGGTATCATTCGCGCTTTCGATGCAGGTCTCCTGTTCCATGCCCGCCGTATTCCGTACACGGTTTGTCGCATTGCTCGCACTCGCCAGTCTGGCCGGCGCCGGTTTCGCACAACAACCGCAACGCCCGAGCGCCGCCCCTGCCGCCAATCAGCTTGCTGCCGCAGCGACCGTATCCTACGCCGTCTCCGGCCTCGAAAAGTCCGCCGAAATCCTGATCGACCAGTGGGGCGTACCGCACATTTACGCCAAGACGCACTACGACGCGTTCTTCGTCCAGGGCTTCAATGCCGCGCGCGACCGGTTGTGGCAGATCGATCTGTGGCGCCGCCGCGGGCTGGGCACGCTGTCGGAAGTGTTCGGGCCGACGATGGTCAAGCGCGATGAAGCGGCGCGGTTGTTCCTGTATCGCGGCGACCTGTATCGGGAATGGCTGGCCTACGGGTCGGATGCCAAGCGGATCGCTGAAGCCTTTGTCGCGGGCATCAACGCGTACGTCAAGCTGATCGAGCAAAAGCCCGAACTGCTGCCGGTCGAATTCAGGATGCTCAACTACAAGCCTGCCCTGTGGGGACCAGCGGATGTGGTCCGCATCCGTGCGCATGGCTTGTGGCGCAATGTCGGCAGCGAAGTCCGCCGCGCGCAGGTCGCGTGCAAGGCCAGCTTGGCAGCAGATCTGACCCGGCGGTGGCTGGAGCCGGAGCACGCGACCAAGGTCCCGGAAGGCCTCGACGTATGCGACATCCGCGACGAAATCCTGTCTTTGTACAACCTGGCGACCGGCAATGTCGCGTTCTCCAAAGACGTGCTCAAGGCCGCGCAGGCCGGCGACCGCGCAGCGCTGGCGTCCATCCTTGCCCACGCAGAGCCGCGCGATGCCGATACGAACGACGCCGAGGGCAGCAACAACTGGACGCTCTCCGGCAAGCTCACGGCAACCGGCAGGCCGATCCTGGCCAATGATCCGCACCGCGCGCATTCGCTGCCGTCGCTGCGCTACATTGCGCACCTGAACGCACCCGGACTCAATGTGATCGGCGCGGGCGAGCCCGGCTTGCCGGGCATTGCCATCGGCCACAACGAGCGGATCGCGTTTGGCCTAGCGATTTTCTATATCGATCAGGAAGACTTGTACGTCGAAGACCTCAACCCCGCCAATCCAAACGAAGTGAAGTGGATGGGGCGCTGGGAGCCGATGGAGACGGTCGAGGACAGCATTGCGGTGCGCGGCGCCGCGCCGGTGAAGGTCACGCAGAAATTCACGCGGCATGGCCCGGTCATTTTCGAGGACAAGGCGAAGAACAAGGCCTATGCGATTCGCGCCGCGTGGCTCGAGCCCGGAATGGCGCCCTACTTCGGTTCTGTCGAAACTATGCGGGCGCAGAACTGGGATCAGTTCCTGGCGGCGCTGAACCGCTGGGGCGCGCCATCGGAGAATCAGGTGTACGCCGACATCGACGGTAACATCGGCTGGAAGCCGGGCGGCTTGGCTCCCATCCGCCCCAATCACGATGGCTTGCTGCCGGTGCCGGGCGATGGCCGTTTCGAGTGGGCCGGGTACTACGACATGGATCAGCTCCCGGTCGAAGTCAATCCCGCGCGCGGCTGGATCGCAACGGCCAATCAGATGAACATTCCCGCGAGCAACCCGGTGCCGGCAGCCAAGCTCGGGATGGAATGGGAGCCGAAGTGGCGCTTCGAGCGCATCAAGGAAATACTGGAGCGCCCCGAGAAAAAAACGCTGCAGGACATGGTCGCGTTGCAGACCGATTACCTGTCGATCCCCGCGCGCAAGATCGTGCTGCTGCTGAAAGACACGCAAACCCAGGACTTGCGGGTTGCCGAGGCGATCACGCTGCTGCGCAACTGGGATTTTCGCCTGACGCCTGAGTCCCCGGCCGCGGCGCTGTTCCAGGTCTGGTACGACCGCCATCTGGGACCCGCCGTGGTGGGACTGCGGACACCGCCCGATGCCGTGAACCTGATCGGCGACATCGACAGCAATGCGCTGCTCGCCGTGCTCGAGCACCCGGCCGGCCGGGCGCAGCGCGATGCGCTGTTTGTCGGAACACTGCGCAACGCGATGGCGGAAATGGAACAACGCCAGGGGACGAACTGGCTGCAATGGAGCTGGGGCAAACTGCACCAGATGGAATTTCAGCATCCGCTTTTCGCCGCGCTCGATGCCGACGCGGCGAAACAGATGAATATCGCCGCACGCCCCCGCGGCGGCGGCGCGTTCACGGTGAACGCGAATAGCTACCCGGTATCGACGATGAAGGTCACCGGCGGCGCTTCGTTCCGGATGGTGCTCGATGTGGGCAACTGGGATAATGCGCTGGCGTTCAATGTGCCGGGGCAGTCCGGCGATCCGAAAAGCAAGCACTACGGCGACCTCTTTGACCTGTGGTCCAGGGACACCGCGTTCCCGCTCTTGTATTCACGCGCGGCAATCGAGAAAGTGACCGAGATGAAAATCCAGCTCACGCCGGCCAAATGAGCGCGCCGGTCCGCTATGCGCTGATCCCGCGCAGCCCGGAGGCTCATTTATTCGAGGTCCGTTGCAGCATCGACGATCCGGCCCCCGACGGCCAGTCGTTCCGGCTGCCGACCTGGATTCCCGGCAGCTACCTGATCCGCGAGTTCGCCAAGCACATCGTCACCATGCATGCCGAGTCCAATGGGCAGCCGGTGGCGATCACCAAGACGGCCAAGGATACGTGGCGGTGTGCGCCGTGCGCCGGGCCGCTGATTGTCACCTGCGAAGTCTATGCCTGGGATTTGTCGGTGCGCGGCGCGCATCTGGATCGCACCCATGCGTTTTTCAACGGCACCAGCGTGTTCCTGTCGCCTGTCGGGATGGAACAGCGGGCATGCGTGGTGGACATCGCACGTCCCGCGGGCGCCTTCTATTCCGGCTGGCGCCTGATCACCAGCCTGCCGCGCATCGACGCGCCGCCTTACGGCTTCGGACTCTTTCGCGCCGCCGACTACGACGAACTGATCGATCACCCGGTGGAAATGGGCACGTTCACGCTTGGGACGTTCGAAGCGGGTGGCGTCAAGCACGGTGTCGCGATCACCGGCCGGCACGATTGCGACATGCAACGCCTGACTGCCGATCTGGCGAGAGTGTGTCGTGAACAGATCGACTTTTTTGGCGGCGCCCCGAACAGCACGCCGCCGATGGACTACTACGCGTTCCTGACCACGGCACTGGGCGACGCGCATGGCGGTCTCGAACACCGGGCAAGCACCGCGCTGGTGTGTTCGCGGGATAATTTGCCGCGAGCCGGAATGCAGGAACCCACCGAAAACTACATCGACTTTCTCGGCCTGGCCAGCCATGAGTATTTCCATACCTGGAACGTCAAGCGCATCAAGCCTGCGGCCTTCATGCCCTACGATTTGACCCGCGAAGGCTATACCCGTCAGTTGTGGATCTTCGAGGGCTTTACCTCCTACTACGACAACCTGATGCTGGTGCGCTGCGGGCTCATCACGGCCGAGACGTACATCGGCCTGCTCGGTCAGGACATCACCAAGGTGCTGCGCGGCAATGGCCGCAATAAGCAAAGCGTCGCCGAATCGAGCTTCGATGCCTGGATCAAGTATTACCGGCAGGACGAGAATGCGCCCAATGCCGTGGTCAGCTACTACGTCAAGGGCGCGCTGGTCGCGCTACTGCTGGATCTGAGATTGCGCCGCGAATCGGCGGCGACGCTGGACGATGTGATGCGCGCGTTTTGGCAGCGCTTTGGCCAGACCGGTATCGGCGTGCCTGAGGACGGCGTGCGGCGGATCGCGACGGAGTTGTCCGGCCTGGACCTCACCGACTTCTTTGCGCGTTACGTCGATGGCACCGACGAACTGCCGCTGGCCGATGCGCTGGCTGCGTTCGGCATGGAACTGCATCTGCGTCCGGCCGAGGGCAACAAGGACGCGGGCGGCAAAAGCGGCAAGACAGCGAAGGATTCCGCGCCCAGACAGTGGCTGGGTGCGCGCTGGACGGTGGGCGGCGACGCCAGGATTACGCATGTCTTCGACGGCGGCCCTGCGCAGGACGCGGGCCTCTCCGCCGGGGATGTAATCGTCGCCTGGAATGGTCTAAAGGTCAGCGCCGGCAACCTGCAAAGCCAGCTCGATCGCGCTCCAACCGGGGCCAGAGGCTACGCGCACGTGTTTCGCCGCGACGAGCTGATGACGTTCGATGTGGTGCTTGGAGCCGCGCCGCTGGATACCTGCTGGCTGACATTGCGTGGCGATGCGCCGGCCGCCGCGGTGGCGCTACGGGATGCGTGGTTGCGGAGATCGGCGGTGCCGCAGACGGAGAGCGCCTGAGTGAAAACCCAATGAGCCCCGCCGGCGGCGGCCGCGCCCGGTCTGGGCCTGGACAGCCAGATCACCGCGATCAGCACGAAGAACAACAGCGCCGACAGATAGAAGAGGTCGGTCACGGCCATCGTGTAGGCCTGCTGGTCGATCATGCGGTTGACACTGGCCAGCGCCTGCTCGTTGGAATAACCGCTCGCGGCCAACTGGCTCATCGTCTGCAACGCGGTGTCGTTGGTGCGGGTCAGCGTCTCGGTCAACTGCGCATGGTGCAAGGCCGCGCGGTCTAACCACAGCGTGGTAAACAGCGAGGTACCGACGGCGCCGGCCGTGATGCGCACGGCGTTCGACAGGCCCGCCGCCGAAGGCATCCGATCGGGTGTCAGCCCCAAAAACACGATCGCCTGCAGCGGGATGAAAAAGAACGCCATCGCCGCACCCTGCAGCACGGTTGGGATCAGGATGGTCACGAAATCGGCCTGCACGTTGAACTGCGAGCGCATCCACAGCACCAGCCCGAAGCCGATAAAGGCCACTGTGGCAAGCTGGCGCGGGTCGATCTTGCTGACGTTCTTGCCGACCCAGGGCGACAGGATGATCGCGAGAATGCCCACCGGCGCCGTCGCCAGCCCCGCCCACGTGGCGGTGTAGCCCATGTACTGCTGCAGCCACAGCGGCAGCAGCACGATGTTGCCGAAGAAAAGGCCATAGGCGATCGACAGCGAGAGCGTGCCGGTCGTGAAGTTGCGCCGGCCGAACAGGCGCAGGTCCACGATCGGGTGCTTCTCGGTCAGCTCCCAGGCGAGAAAAAACAGGAAGCTCACGGTCGCGACGACTGCGAGCGTGATGATCTGGCCCGATGAAAACCAGTCGAGATCCTTGCCCTTGTCGATCATGATCTGCATCGCGCCGACGAACAGGATCAGCAGGCCCAGACCGACGACATCGAGCGGCACCCGGCGCGGACCGGGATCGCGCTTGCGGTAGATCGACCAGGTGAGCGCCGCGGCAATCAAACCGACCGGAATGTTGATGTAGAAGATCCACGGCCACGAGATGTTGTCCGTGATCCAGCCGCCAAGCAACGGCCCGGCCACCGGCGCGACGAGCACGGTCATGGCCCACATCGCCATCGCGGTACCGGCCTTCGCTGCGGGGTAGCTGGCCAGCAGCAGCGTCTGCGACAGCGGAATCATCGGCCCCGCCACCAAGCCCTGCAGCACGCGGAACACGATCAGCACGCCGATGTTCGAAGCCAGCCCGCACAGCCACGACGCAATCACGAACAGCAGCACGCTGGCGGTGAACAGCCGCACCTGGCCGAAGCGCTGCGAGAGCCAGCCGGTCAGCGGCACCGAGATCGCATTCGCGACCGCGAACGAGGTGATGACCCAGGTGCNNCGCCCATGTCGCCGGCGATTGCCGGGATCGACACGTTCGCGATCGAGCTGTCGAGCACGTTCATGAAGGTGGCGAGCGACAGCGCGATGGTGCCCAGCACCAGCTCGCTGCCCTTGAGCGGTGAGAACGCCGCCGCGCGCGGAACAGCGGCCGGCGCCGGCGCGTCGGCAGCCCCGGGTGTGCCCGGCAGCCCGGCGGAAGTGGAAGACATGCTCAGGTGCTCCGGCGGGTCACTTCAGGCTGGTCGCGGGCGGGGCTGCGGGCGCGCCCGCTGCGAGCGTC
>PLYG01000245.1 GCA_003153335.1 Betaproteobacteria bacterium
GCAGTGGATCCGCTCGCCCAAGGGCAAGCTCGACGACGGCCGCAAGATCACGAAGGAAATGGTCTCGGCGATGGTGCCGGAAGAACTGATCAAGGTGCGCGCGTATCTGGGCGAAGCCGGCTGGAATGCCGGCAAGTACCAACTGGCAGCAGAGTTGTTCGAGAAACTGTCGGAGGCCGATGAGTTTGTCGAATTCCTTACCTTGCCGGCGTACGAGTTGATTCCGTAACCGCATGAACCAATGAAAAGCGGCGGAGTGATCCGCCGTTTTCGTGCGCCACGCTCTTCTCCCATGGGGAGAAGAGCTGGGGATGAGGGAGGTTGGTCCGTCGCGATGTCTCTTGCACGATGGTGACGATTCCACCTCCCTCGCCCTCGGTCCCTCTCCCCGAGGGAGGGGGAAGTAACCCCTCAGTCGCGGAAATTGCCGTACTGCAGCGGAAAATCGACTATGGATTTCTTGACCAGGGCAATGGCCGTTTGCAGGTCATCGCGCTTGACTCCCGAGATGCGGACCGCCTCGCCCTGAATGCTGGTCTGGACCTTGAGCTTCGCCTCTTTGATCAGCGCGACGATTTTCTTGGCCAGTGCCTGATCGATGCCGATCTTGACGGTGATGACTTGTTTGGCCTTGGCCCCGCCTATGGTTTCCAGCTTGCCGCGCTCCAGGCAGCGCACATCGACGCCGCGCTTGGCGAGCCGGGCCGTCAGGATGTCGTAAACCTGGCCGAGCTTGAATTCGTCATCNNATGATCAGCGTCTTGTCGCCTTGTTCCACCCGCGCATCGGAACCCTTGAAATCGAAGCGGTTGGTGACTTCCTTGTTGCATTGGTCGACTGCGTTCCTGACTTCGACCTGATTGACTTCGGACATGATGTCGAAAGAGGGCATGGTCTGTCTCCATTTGAGTTTACGTGCGCTTGCACAACATCATTGATGGACGTGGCGGCTGGATTGACGAGGCAATGGCGTGACGGCTAAGCCCGCAATGTCGTACAAGGGTTTCAAGGCAGCCTGGCCGGCGAGCAAATCCGGGCCGCCCACATGGATCAGATCCGCCGCGCGCGCATCGAGCAGGCTGCGGCCGCCGTGCCGTCGCAACACGGTGACTGCGTCGCGTAGTGCACGGAGCATGGTCGCGCTGAACTCGGGTTCGGGCGTCGATGCCTGAAAGACGTTGGCCGTCGTGTCCCGCGCCGGCGCGACGCGGGTGTCCGCCGCCCATTCCCGGTGCCGCGCGGTCTGGATGATCTTTCCCGCGTCGATTTGCGCCCGTGCAAAACGCGCGGCCAATTCCGCGTCCAGACCTAACTTTACCGAGCGCGCCCGGACTGCATCGATCGCAGTTTGTTCGCTCATGCTGTCCTCGATCCGTGACATGGTCTTCCATCTCGTTTCGGCGATTGTCGGCGCCAGTTCCAGACGCTTCTGGATGAGTTGCAACAGCCGGTCGACGTGGCCGACCTCCGTCGGCGAAAATCCAGGGGCGCGCGGAGCGCACAGGGCAGGGACGGCCAAAGCCCACACGCCGATCGCGGCCAGGACCCCCCGCCTGTTCATTCGCCCCGGCCGCCACCGGCAGTCATCGCGCCGCAGTATTGGCCGCCACGATCAGACACGCACGCGTCCGATCACCAGGTATTCCAGAAGCGCTTTCTGGGCGTGGAGCCTGTTTTCGGCTTCGTCCCATACTACACTGTGCGGGCCCTCCATCACGCCGTGCGTGACTTCCTCACCGCGATGCGCGGGCAGGCAATGCANNCGCTCGGCGTCCTCGGCCTCGAAGCCCATGCTGGTCCACACATCCGTGGTCACGAGATCGGCGCCGCGCGCGGCATCCATTGGATCCGCGAATTCCTCATAGTGGCCGAAGGACGCTGCGCCGGCGCGTTCCGCATCGAGCTTGTAGCCGGGCGGCGCCGACACGTGGACCTTGAAGTCGAGCAATCGGGCAGCCTGCAGCCACGTGTAGCACATGTTGTTCGTATCGCCGATCCAGGCAATCGTCCGGCCCTGAATCGCCCCGCGCATTTCGATGAACGTGTAGATATCGGCAAGGACTTGGCAGGGGTGGAATTCGTTGGTAAGCCCGTTGATCACCGGCACGCGTGAGTGTGCGGCGAAGCGTTCGATAATCGACTGCTCGAAAGTGCGGATCATCACGNNGGCGCGAAATGACCCGCGCGGTATCCTCGATCGGCTCGGCTCGGCCCAGTTGCGAATCGCCGGTGGTCAGATTGATCACCGACCCGCCGAGCTGATACATGCCAGCTTCGAACGATACGCGCGTGCGCGTCGAAGCCTTTTCGAAAACCATCGCGAGTGTCCGGTCGCGCAGCGGCTGGTAGAACTCGTAGCGCTTGAACTTTTCCTTGATCCAGCGCGTGCGCTCGAACAGGTAGGCGAACTCCTCCTGGCTGAAATCCTTGAATTGCAGGAAGTGCTTGGTCGGCGACGGCGGCGCCCCGAACAGGTTCGCTTGCTCCATGAATGCTGCCCAACTTTTAAAGAGAAATTCTAGCACGCGAGTCGTCGTTGTTTCCGACGGCATTAATGCCGGGACGCTATGGCGCGCGCGTATTTTCCTGCGGGCACCGTCCGCGTCCCAGCGTACCTATGCCCGACCCAAGGGTCGCGTCTTGTTCGCCGGCTGGCGATGACGGGCAGGAGCGCAACAAAAAAGGCGCGACCAGGCGCGCCTTTTTTTCATGCAATGGAACCGGTCAGGCCATGGCTTTCACTGCCTGCGCGAGCCGGCTCTTATTCCTGGAGGCGGCGTTCTTGTGCATGATTCTCTTGTCGGCGATGCGGTCGATCACNNGCCTCGACCGCTTTCCTGACTTTCTTGATCGCTGTGCGAAGCGTCGAACGCAGACTTGTATTGTGCTTGCGCTGTTTTTCGCCTTGGCGAGCGCGCTTGCGGGCTTGTGCGGAATTGGCCATTCTTGGAAATCCTTCGAATCAGGTAGAGCTTGGGCAAAAGACCCGGCATAATACCTCAAATGTCGCTCTGCGTGCAACCTCATCCTGGGCGTAGCCGCGCCCGTCGCGCCGCCATCGCATGAATCTGCTCAAGGCCATGACCGCGGTCAGCGGCATGACGCTGGTCTCGCGCGTGACCGGGTTGGCGCGCGAAGTCCTGACCGCAGCGTGGTTCGGCGCCGGCCTTCAGATGGACGCCTTCAATGTTGCGTTTCGCGCGCCCAACATGCTGCGGCGGTTGTTCGCCGAGGGCGCTTTCAGCCAGGCATTCGTGCCGGTGTTGGCCGAACTGCGGGCGCGGCAGAGTCCGGAAGAAAGCGGCGCCTTTGTCAGCCGGGTCGCGACGCTGATGGCCGCCGCACTGCTGCTGGTAATCGCACTGGTGGTCATCTTTCCGGAGCCGCTGGTGCGGCTGCTGGCAGCGGGATTCTATGCGATTCCCGAAAAGGCGAAAATGACCGAAGACCTGACCCGCATCACGTTCGGTTACATCGGCTGGATTTCGCTGGTCGCCCTGATGGGGGCAGTCCTGAATGTCGAAAAACGTTTTGGTGTCGCGGCATTCGCGCCGGTGCTGCTCAATGTCGCAATGATCGGTGCTGCATGGGCATTGCGGGATCGCTTTGTCGTTCCGGTCACGGCTCTGGCAATCGGCGTCATTGCCGGCGGGGTCGTGCAGTTTCTGTTCCTTGTCTGGGCGCTACGCCGGGCAGAATTCCACTTTGTCTGGGACACGTCCTGGCGCGACCCAAACGTGGGCCGGGTGCTCAAGCTGATGGTTCCGGCTTTGTTTGGCGTATCGGCGGCACAGATCAGCCTGTTGATCAATACGCAGATCGCCTCGACCATGCCCACGGGAACCGTGTCGTGGCTGTCGTATGCGGACCGGTTGATGGAATTTCCGACCGCACTCCTCGGCGTGGCCGCAGGGACCATCATCCTGCCCAGCCTGGTCAGGCATCACGCCGATGCCGACACTGCGGCCTACTCACAGCTCCTGGACTGGGGGCTGCGGGTGACTGTCCTGCTGGCCCTGCCGGCCGCTCTTGCGCTGGGCCTGCTCGCGACGCCCTTGGTCGCAACCTTGTTTCATCACGGCAGATTTTCGGGCGCCGACGTCATGGCCACCCAGGCAGCCGTCATCGCCTACGGGGTCGGACTCCTAGGGTTGATAGTGGTAAAGATCCTCGCGCCAGCCTTTTACGCCCGCCAGGAAATCAGCGTTGTGGTCAAGTGCAGCCTGGTGTCACTGATCTTTACGCAGATCTGCAACGCCGTGTTCATACTCGGTCTGAACATGGCCGGTCATGTCGCGCTGGCGTTGTCGGTCGGTTTGGGAGCCTGCGCCAACGCAGCGCTCCTTTATTCCATGTTACGGCGCCGCGCGATCTATCAGCCCCAGCCAGGCTGGGGGACGTTCACGTTTCGGGTAGTGGCGGCGGTATCCGCGATGGGGCTGGTCTTGTGGCTGCTGCGGGGCGAAAACCGGACCTGGCTCTACGTCGCGAATCTGACCCGTATCGCCTGGCTTTCTGGACTTACGCTGGTCGGGGCTCTGGTCTACTTTGGCGCTCTGGCGGCTTCTGGCTGGCGGCCGCGCGAATTCTTTCGCCGTGAAAGCTGAAACCCCTGAATTGCCGGATCAACCGACCCGGTACGGGCAATTTTTCTTGACGCATTCTGCGTAGAGATACAGCGCGTGTTCCCGGATCACGAATCCGCGTTCGACCGCGATCCTGGTCTGCCGCTGTTCGATTTCGGGATCGAGAAACTCCTCGACGCGGCCGCAATTGATGCAGACCAGATGATCATGGTGGTGACCCTGATTCAACTCGAATACCGCCTTGCCCGATTCGAAATGGTGGCGGGTGAGCAACCCGGCCTGCTCGAACTGCGTCAACACCCGATAGACTGTCGCCAGTCCCACGTCGAGTCCGTCATTGAGCAACAGCCGGTAGACGTCCTCGGCGGCAAGATGGCGGACAGTGCTGGTTTCGAACAGATTGAGAATCTTCAGCCGCGGCGCCGTGGCCTTGAGTCCAATCGTCTTGAGATCCTGTGAAGTGCTCATGCAGGGTGGGGTCCGGATTTGGTGCGGACAGGTATAATACGACGATTCCAATTTGAAATCATTCGCCAATGCGCCGCTTTGTCGCCGCTCTATGCTTCCTCGTGGCAGGATGTTCCTGGGTTCCGACCTGGGGCGTCTACAAGATCGATATCAATCAGGGCAACTTCATTACGCGGGACCTGGTCGAAAAGCTCAAGGTCGGGCAGACCAAGTCGCAGGTCCGTATCATTTTGGGGACGCCGTTGGTCGCCGACGCCTTTCACGCCAACCGCTGGGACTATGTCTATCGGTTCGAAAGCGGCGGCCGGGTGCTCGAAGAGCGCAAATTCACGGTCCTGTTCCAGGACGACACGCTGACGAAATGGGGCGATGACGAGTTGCCGATCTCTCCGATTCGCGGTTACGCCGGCGAAAGAAAGGAAGGCGTGACCACTTCCATCTCCGTTGAAGACAAGAGCTGGTGGGGTACGATTCGCGACTTTCTGGGCTGGTAACCATGGCATCAACCAAGCCGGTGAAAGTCGCGATCGCTGGAGCCGGCGGCCGCATGGGCCGCACGCTGATCGAGGCCATCGCCGGTGTGCCGGACTTGGCGCTATGCGCCGCGCTGGAAGTTGCCGGATCGCCGTTGCTGGGCCAGATTGCCGCACCAGACGCCGGGTCCGCCTCTGCGGTGCGCATTACTGACGATCTGAGAGTGCTGACCGGCGCCGACGTCCTGATCGATTTCACGCGACCCGCAGGCACGCTTGCGCATCTCAAGGCCTGCCAGGAAGCCGGCATTGCCATCGTCATCGGCACGACCGGGTTTACGGATGCCGAAAAAAAGCAGATTGAAAATGCCGGCCGGCATATCCCGGTCGTCTTCGCACCTAACATGAGCGTGGGCGTGAATGTGACCCTGCGCTTGCTCGAGATTGCCGCCAGGACCCTGGCGGAAGGCTACGACATCGAGATCCTCGAAATGCACCATCGCCACAAGATCGATGCGCCGTCGGGCACGGCGTTGCGCATGGGCGAGGTCGTCGCCCAAGCCCTGGGCCGGGATCTCAACGATTGTGCGGTTTACAGCCGCAAAGGCGTCACCGGCGAGCGCGATCCGTCGAGTATCGGCTTTGCCGTCCTGCGCGGCGGCGATTGCGTCGGCGAGCACACGGTGGTGTTTGCCGGGATTGGCGAGCGCGTCGAGATCACGCATCGTGCAACCTCCCGCAACACGTTTTCCGCCGGCGCCTTGCGCGCTGCCCGCTTTCTCGCCGGACGCGGCCCCGGCCTTTACAGCATGAACAACGTACTGGCGTTGGGCAACGACGCCTGACCCCACGGATGCCGGACGGTTCATCCGGGACCGGACATCGGGCCGGTGGCGCAGATCCGTGCTGGCAGACTGCTAACGCATACCTCGGAGGAGTCGATTATGGCCAACAAGCTCTTTGATTTGACCGGCAAGGTCGCTCTGGTAACCGGCGGGGGCTCCGGGCTCGGCAATGCGATCGCCCGCGGCTTGGCGGAGGCAGGGGCGACTGTCGTGCTGAACGGACGCCGGCGGAACAAGCTGGAGGAGGCGGTCGCCGTTTTGCGCCAGGCCGGACTTCGCGCCGGCGCGGCGGCATTCGACGTGACCGATTCGTCCGCCGTGAACGCCGGAATCGCCGCGACAGTGGTGGAGCACGGGGCGATCGACGTGCTGGTCAACAATGNNCCTGATGAACACCAATGTGAATTCCGCATTCTTCGCTGCCCGCGCGGTCATTCCAGCGATGAAGGCAAGACGCTCCGGCAAGATCATCAATATCTGTTCGGTGCTCAGCTTTATTTCACGGCCCAGCATTGTTCCCTATGCAACCAGCAAGGGTGGCCTCGCGATGTTCACGAAGGGAGTTGCCGTTGAACTCGCATCGCACAACATCCAGGTCAATGGCATTGCGCCGGGCTTTTACAAGACCGAGATGAACACGGCGCTGTTCACGAATCCCGAATTCGACGCATGGGTCTGCAAACGCACGCCGGCTGCACGCTGGGGTGACCCCGAAGAACTGGTGGGCACGGCAGTGTTTCTCGCCTCCGCCGCCTCGAACTACGTCAGCGGTCAGATCGTCTGCGTCGACGGCGGGTTTACCTCATCGATGTAGCCGGAATACCTGGTCGGTCGCGCGTTACATTCTGTTGCATTTTGGTTCTTTCCGTCTCAGTTGCTGCGTATTTCCCTGATGTATTCTCTGAGCGGATCGAACGCCGCGCGAATGGTGTGGTCTTCCGAACAATGAGCGCTGGCGTACAGAAACATTTCCTTTTTTTGTGTATTCTGGCAAGCTGACCGATCCTTCGCCACCGCGCCACTGTATTCAGGACGGCAATGACAATGAGTCCCAGCCAATCTATCGAACCCGGGGCCCAGCGCCCCGCATTGCCGACCGCCCCGCGGCCAACGCGAGTCCGCCGCTACGGCTGGTGGCTGCTCGCAATCGCGATCATCGCGGCAGGCATCATCGGATACGTGATGTATACGAGGCAGGCCATGCCGACTGCGCCAGGCGCGGCAGCACCGGGTTCCGGACGTCCCGGTGGTCCGGGCGGTCCGGGCGGTCCNNGCGGTCCGGGCGGTCCGGGCGGCGCCGTCAACCGCCCGTTGCCGGTGATAGCACAGGCCGCAAAGACAGGCGACATGGACGTCTTTCTAAGCGCCTTGGGCGCAGTGGTCGCGCAGGGTTCAGTCACTGTTCACACCCGCGTCGACGGGCAGTTGATGCGCATCGCGTTCCGGGAGGGACAGGTGGTCAAGGCGGGCGATGTCCTGGCCGAGATCGATCCGCGGCCATTCCAGGTGATGCTGACCCAGGCCGAAGGCCAGATGGCAAAGGATCAGGCGCTGCTCAAGAATGCCAGGCTGGATGTGGAACGGTACACCATGCTGTTTGCGCAAGACTCCATCGCAAAACAGCAGCTCGACACGCAGATGGCGTTGGTGAACCAATACGAGGGCACGATCAAGGCTGACCAGGGACAGATCGACAATGCGAAGCTCCAGCTCACCTATGCGCGCGTGACGGCGCCGATCGGAGGGCGGCTGGGTCTGCGGCAGGTTGACGCGGGAAACGTCGTTCACGCCGGCGACACCAACGGCATTGTCGTGATTACGCAGGTGCGGCCGATCGGCGTAGTGTTCACCATTCCGGAAGATTCGCTCGGCCGCGTGGTCAAGCGGTTGCGCGCGGGCGCCAAGCTCGCGGTCGATGCGTACGATCGGGAAGAGAAGGTCAANNCCAGTTCGTCAACGTGCGCATGCTTATCGATACGCAACACGGCGCGGTCCTGGTGCCCACCGCCGCGATCCAGCGCGGAGCCCAGGGTACGTTTGTCTATGTGGTGAAGGACGATCTGACGGTAACCGTCCGGCCCGTCACGCTGGGGCCTGCACTGGGCGAAACTTCGTCGATCGCCAAAGGGCTCGAGACCGGCGAAAAAGTCGTCATCGACGGCGCGGACAAGCTGCGCGAAG
>PLYG01000121.1 GCA_003153335.1 Betaproteobacteria bacterium
CACGCTGATGGTGGAACCCACCGAATCGGAGTCGCAGGCCGAGCTCGATCGCTTCATCGCCGCGATGATTGCGATACGCGAGGAAATCCGGATGGTGGAAGATGGCGCATTCGATCGCACCGACAATCCACTCAAGCACGCGCCGCACACTGCGGCCGCAGTGACGTCCGACGCGTGGCAGCACGCCTATTCCCGCGAACGAGCCGCCTATCCGCTGGCCAGTCTGCGCCATAACAAATACTGGCCGCCGGTGGCGCGCGCCGACAATGTTTACGGCGACCGGAATCTGTTCTGCTCGTGTCTGCCTGTGAGCGAGTACGAATGAGCGGGTGGGGAGTACTCCTTCCCTCTCCGTCGGGGAGAGGGACCGAGGGTGAGGGAGGTTGATGCAGCGCATGCGTCAATTGCATCGCGGTGTACCTGCCTCCCATCTGTATGCAATGGCGGTCAACGTCATTGAGTGCTGAATCGGCCCCACCGCCAAGTGCGAGCCGCCGCGTCGACGATCCTGCCGCCTACTCTTCTTTCGTCTCGACCTTCTTGCCGTCGATCTTCATCGACTGCTTGCGGTTGGCACCGGTCTGCGACTGCGTGATCGATGGCGTACCGCCGTCGACGTTGCCGCCAATGACCAGCGACTGCGAGTTGCTGCGTCCACTCTGACTTTGCGAAATATTGCCCGATCCGTCGACGACGGCCGACTGGGTATTGTCGCGCCCGCCCTGGCTTTGCGCGACTTTAGCCGAGCCGCTGACGTTGGCCGACTGCTTGTTGCCGGTCTCGGGGTCGTTCTGCGTCGAGGACACCTTGCCCTCGGACTTGCCCGGCGATGCGTTGCCGTCAACATTGCCAATACTCATCGACTGCGAATTGCTCCAGCCGCTTTGACTCTGCGATACGTTGCCCGCAGATCCGCTGATGTTGACCGACTGCTGATCGCCGTCGCCGCACCCGGCAAGGACAAGGGTGGCCGCAAGCGCTGTGAAAATTGATTTGTTCATGTCAACTCCTTTCTGCATGCGCTCCCAAAAGTAGTTCCCCGATCCTGCCGCCTATTCCTCCTTCGTCTCGACCTTCTTGCCGTCGATCTTGATCGACTGCTTGCGGTTGGCGCCGGTCTGCGACTGCGTGACCGATGGTGTCCCGCCGGCACTGCTGCCGCCGATGACCATCGACTGCGAATTGCTGCGCCCGCTCTGGTTTTGCGAAATATTTCCAGATCCGTCGACGTTGGCCGACTGCGTGTTACCGCGCCCGCCCTGGCTTTGCGCGACTTTGGCCGAGCCGTTGACGTTGGCCGATTGCTTGTTGCCGGTCTCGGGGTCGTCCTGTGTCGATGATACCTTGGCCCCCTTCTTGCCTTTCTTCGCCGCCGCCTTGCCATCCGTATTGCCGATGCTGATCGACTGCGAGTTGCTCCCGCCGGACTGATTCTGCGTGATGTTTCCAGTAACAGTCGTCTCGGCGAGGATGATGGACTCTTGATTGCCGACTTCGCAACCGGCAAGAAGGAACGTGGCCGCGATTGCGGTGATTAGCGATTGGTTCATGTGCTGTCCTTTCTGAATGTGTACCTGGAAATGGCCGGTAGTCGCCTATCAGGCTGTTGAAAAGCTACTGCGGTGGTCCTCCTCCCTACGCTTTTCAACAGCCTGCTACTTCGCGCGCCCTGAACAGGCGCCCGCCTGCCGGCCGTCCTCGCGGCAGCCGGGGCAAATCAGGAGCAGCAGGACCAAAGTCTTTTCCATTCCGGACTCCATCCAAACCCGCCGCTTCCCGGGTCGTCCATAGTAAGTCTACTCGGTTCGGCCAGTCCAGTCAGCCCGCCTTGCTGATGCGGCCAATGCCTTCGATGTTCTTTTCCACCTCTTTTGGCTCGCCCGAGTAGGTGATCACGCCCGCACCCTCGATGTGCGCCTTGAGGCTTTCGGTAGCGTTCACCTTCGCCTTGCCGGCGCCCTCGATGTGCACGTCCACCGCGCTGGCCACCAGTTCCGCGGCATCGATGTTGCCGGCGCCTTCGCTGTGCATGGTCAGGCGCCCAACCTTGCCGGCAGCCTTGACCCGGCCCGCGCCCTCGATGTGCAGATCAAAGTCGGCGGGACTGTCGATGTTCAGATTGAGGTGATTGGCGCCTTCAAGGTGGATGCCCGCCAGTGCCGGAACCGACACCTTCAGCCGCAGGCCGGACCTGGGACTCATGCTGATGGCGGGCGTCACTTCGAGGACCCCGTCCTTGACTTCCGTGGTGATCAGGCTCAGCAGATTGTCGTCGGCGGTGATTTCGAGCGAGCGTCCGGTCTGGCCGCTCTTGACCTCCACGTCCAGCGTTCCCGCTCCTTCGGCGTGAATGCTCTGGAAATCCCCGATCTGTCGCGTTTCGCTCTTGGCAACTCCGCTGCCCGGCTCCCCGCTACCCGGTCCAAAGGTGAAGTGGAAGTTGAGCGGGCTGCCTATCACCGTCGAATCGCAATGCGACAACGTTGCAATCGCCGCGACAATCAACGCAAAACCGACCCAGAACTTGACCATGGCCCTCATCCCTCAGACAACGTAAGGGATTAGATGTGGCGAGGAGCCGTTCCGGATTCGTTCCTGCGGCTTTTTGTTTCCGTACGGGTGCTGACCGGCTACGACTGCCAGCGAAAACGCCATATGGCCAACCCTCCGCACACCAGCGCCGAGAGCAGCAACACCGAAATCGGCCCCACGGCCGCGTCGAACCCCAGTCCGCGCCACGTCACTGCGTCAAGGCCGTCGACCGCCCAGCGGGTGGGCGCGAACAGGCTCGCCTGCTGCAGCCAGGGCGGGAAAATGAATGCCGGCACCCACGCGCCCCCGATCATGACCAGGAGCAGCGTCACCATGATCGCGAGCCCCCGGGTTGCCGCCGGCGTCCTGCCCAGCGCGGCCAGCAAGAGTCCAAAACAGGCGTTAAGGATGCAGAACGAGATAGCGATGCCGACAAACCCTGCGACACTGCCCTCGATCCGGACGCCGAAGGCGACCGCGGCGACCAGGTAGATTGCGCAGAGCATGAACAGGCCAATTACGGTGGTCGCCAGCGCCCGCGCTACGAGCAGGTCGACGCGGGTGAGCGGCGCCGTGCGCAGCCGCGCCCACAAGCCGCGCTCGCGCAAGAGCAGCAGCAGGACGCCGGCCTCGATGCCGTTGAAAAGTATGAATTGCACCGACATCCCGGCAAATGAGTGGGCATAGCCGTTGTATTTGACGCCGCTGCGCGAAGTCAGCGCCTCCGAATGGACGGTATAGGGGACGCTGAGGCCGCCCTGGACGCCGTCTGCGGGCTTTTTGCCTGCGCTGGCGCCGGCCTGCGCCCGCTGGTTGAGTTTTTCGACGCTCTCGAGCAGCTCTTTCAGTTCCTTTCCGGCCGGCGTGTCGGCCTCGGCCGATTTTTTCAGTTCTTCCATGCTGTCCTTCATGACCTTTTGTCCCATCGCCCCGCCGAACATCGCCTTGCTGACTTCCTGCATCACGTATTGGGTCAGGAGCCCTTCGACCACGGCCAGCACTATGCTCTGCGACGGGTCGTAGAACAGTTCGATTTGCGGCTTGTCCCGGCCCCGAAAAAAAGCGCTCGTCGCAGCTTCGCCGAAGCCTTTGGGCAGTATGAATCCGGCCTGTGCCTTGCCCTTTTTGACAAGCTCGCGTGCTTCGTCAGCGGTTACCTGTTTCGCGTCGATCATCTTGTCCGCGCCCAGCGCTGCGCCGACCGCTTTGGAGACGTCGCTATCGTCCTCGATGACGATGGCGACAGGAATCTTGCCGGCTTCCTTGGTTTTGCCGCTGCCGCCGAACAAGAAACCCATGAATCCGGCGATAAAGACAGCCGCCGCAATGTTAATCAGCACGCCGCGGCGATCCGTGAAATGGATGCGCAGGTCGTTCTTGACCAAGGCGAGGATGGCAGTCAGGTTCATGGCAGGCTCACTCGTCACGCAAACTGCGACCGGTCAGGGTCAGGAATACCGATTCGAGATTGGCGCGCTCGCTGGCGAACCCGCGCACCGCGATGCCCTCCGCCGAAACGGTTTGCAGCACTTGAGAGGTTGTGGAGAGCAGGTCGTCGACGCCCAGGCTCAGGCGCTCACCCTCGACCGCCACACCGTGCACGCCCGCCATGCCGCGCAGCCGCTCGATCAGCGCGGCCGACGGCGCGCCCGCGAGGTCTACAGCCAAGCGGTTGGGCGCCGGCGCCCGCGCCAGCAATCCGGCCAGCGTGTCATCGGCCATGATCCGTCCGTGATCCATGACCACGATGCGGTCGCACAGCCGCTCGGCTTCTTCCATGTAATGGGTGGTGTATACCAGCGTCTTGCCGCGCCGGCGCAGCTCGGCGAGGTTGTCGAATATCGCGTTGCGCGACTGCGGATCGACGCCCACCGTGGGCTCGTCCAGCAGGATCAGTTCCGGATCGTGCAGCAGCGCGCCGGCGATGTTGAGCCGCCGTTTCATGCCGCCGCTGAACGTTGCAACCTTGTCGCCGGCGCGATCGGCGAGTCCCACCAGCGTCAACGCCTCGTCGATGGCGTGCTCAAGCGCGTCGCCTTTCATTCCATACAGCGCACCGAACACCTGCAGATTGGCGCGCGCGGTGGTCTCTTCGTACAGCGCAATCTCCTGCGGCACCAACCCGATCTTGCGCTTGACGCCATCCGGATCGGTGGCCAGCGAACTCCCACCCACGTTGATGGCGCCGCCGTCCGGCGGCGTGAGGCCGGTGATCATGGACAGAGTCGTCGTCTTGCCGGCGCCGTTGGGCCCGAGCAAGCCTATCGTCTGGCCTTGTTCGACCTTGAACGATACGTCGTCGACTGCTATGCGATCACCGTAGCGTTTGACCAGATGTTCGACCTGCAGCATGGACCGGCTCGGTGAGAGTAATCGCGCACTCTATCGCAACGGCTACGCTCACGCAAACCCACCGCGGCGTCACTGGCCACACAGTAGCCAGTGACGCCGCGCGATCGGTTATAATTGCGCCATGCTTCTGCAGTACCTCTACCGTCCGCTCGCCGTATTCTTCCTGCTTCTCGTCACCTTCGCAGCCACGGCGCAACCGCCCTCGTTGCCTGCTGTGCCGCCGCCGCCCGTTGCCGCGTCGAGCTGGCTGTTGATCGATCTGACAGCCAAGCAAACGCTGGCCGAGCACAACGCCGGCGAGCGGCGCGAGCCGGCAAGCCTGACCAAGCTGATGACCGCGTACCTGGCATTTTCCGCGCTAAAGCAAAAGCAGATCACCCTTACCCAATCGGTGAAAGTCTCGGAGCGGGCGTGGAAGGCGGAAGGCTCGCGGATGTTCATCGAGCCCAATCGTCCGGTCACGATCGATGAGCTTCTGCGCGGCGTGATTGTGCAATCCGGCAATGACGCCAGCGTGGCGATTGCCGAAGCGGTCGCCGGATCCGAAGAAGTCTTTGCACTGGCGATGACCCGCGAAGCGCAGCGCCTGGGGATGAAGAATACCAACTTCGTCAATGCCACCGGCCTGTCGCATCCGCAGCACTACTCGACCGCCGCCGATCTGGCCATCCTCGCGGCGGCGATCATCCGCGATTTTCCCGACTATTACCCGCTGTACTCGATCAAGGAGTACAAGTACAACAACATCACGCAGCCCAACCGCAACCGGTTGCTGTGGACCGATCAGTACGTCGACGGCATGAAGACCGGATTCACGGAGGCCGCAGGCTATTGCCTGATTGCGTCGGCACGGCGCGGACCGCGCCGCCTGTTGTCGGTCGTGATGGGTNNGCTCGCGCCATCGAATCCCAGAAACTGCTCAACTTCGGCTTCCAGTTCTACGACACGCCGCGGCTTTACGAAAAGAACCAGGTCGTGACCACGCTGCCGGTGTGGAAAGGCACGAGCAACACGCTGAAAGCCGGTTTCACCGACGATCTTTACATGAGCCTGCCCAAAGGGGTCGGGCCGAAGCTCAAGGTGGCGATGGAGGCCCGCCAGCCGCTGACCGCGCCGGTCGCGCTGGGTCAGACTGTGGGCGTGCTGCGCCTGACGCTGAACGGCAGCGCCGTCGCCGAATTCCCGCTGCAGGCGCTGGAAGAAGTGCCGCAGGCTGGCATCTTGGGCCGCGCCTGGGATAGCATACGGCTGTGGTTTCGCTAGCAGGCTGCCAAGGCCGGGTTCGCTGTCCGTTTTGCTTCCATCACTCAATGAGTTCCCGCTGCCGGGAATAACGCGCACATGAGCATTGTCTATCTGAACGGCCGTTACCTACCCATCGAAGAGGCCGCCGTATCCGTGCTGGATCGCGGCTTCATTTACGGCGACGGCGTCTACGAATTGATCCCCGTCTACCAGCGCCAGCCGTATCGGATGGCGCAGCATCTGGCGCGCCTGCAGCACAGCCTCGATCGCATCCGGCTGGCGAATCCCCACACGCCTCTCGAGTGGGAAACGATCGTCACCGGTTTGGTGGCGAAACAGCCGTTCGACAATCAAGGCGTGTATTTCCAGGTCACCCGCGGCGTAGCCAAGCGCGATCATACGTTTCCGAAAGATGTGCCGGCAACTGTGTTCATGATGAGCAATCCCCTCGCCACGCCCGCCGCGGACGTGGTCGAGAGCGGCATCGCCTGCGTGACGGCCGTCGACCTGCGCTGGATGAATTGCGACATCAAGTCGATCTCGCTGTTGGGCAATGTGCTGATGCGGCAGTTCGCGGCCGATCGGGATGCAGTCGAGACCGTAATGTTCCGTAACGGTTTTCTGACCGAGGCATCGGCGTCGAATGTGCTGATCGTGCGCGACGGGGGAATCGTCGCGCCGCCCAAGGACAACCTGATCCTGCCGGGAATCACCTACGGGGCAATTTACGATCTCGCGCAGCAGGGTAACATTCCGTTCGCGATGCGCCCGGTGCGCGAGTCCGAAGTGTGGACCGCCGACGAGCTGTGGCTCTCTTCGTCGACCAAGGAAGTGCTGGCGATCACCACGCTCGACGGCAAGCCGGTGGGGCATGCTGGCCACGAGGGCCGACCGGGACCGGTGTTCAGGAAGATGTTTGCGCTGTTCCAGGCGAGCAAGCCGGCGCCCTGATCGCGCGCTTCGCCGCGCGGGCTGACGGAAGTATGAGATGGCCGATACACTGCTTGAATTTCCCAGCGAGTTTCCGCTCAAGATCATGGGACGCTCCAGGGACGGTTTTGCGCAAATGGTCCATGACATTGTGCGCAAGCACGCGCCGGACTACGACGGCGCAACCATGGAACTGCGGCCCTCGTCCAGCGGCAACTATCTGTCCGTGACCTGCGTGATTACCGCGACGTCGAAGGAACAACTCGACGCGCTGTATCGGGAACTGAGCGCGCATCCCGATATCGCGATGGTGCTTTGACATGCTTGTCGAGCATGCGGTGAATGCCGACGCAGGCAGCGCCCTCATCAAATCTCTAGGCCGCACCGCCTATGAGCCGACGTGGCGCGCCATGCAGGCATTCACCAGCGCCCGCACCCTGGACACGCGCGACGAAATCTGGCTGACCGAGCATNNGCGGCGGGCAGATCACCTACCACGGGCCGGGCCAGGTCGTTGCCTACACGCTGGTCGACCTGCGCCGTCGGCGCTGGGGCGTGCGGGATTACGTCCGGCGGCTGGAAGCAGCGATGATAGAATTGCTGGCAGCGCACGGCGTCGCCGCTTATGGCAGCGTCGATGCGCCGGGCGTGTATGTTCGTGCAGGCGGCGCCGAGGCCAAGATCGGCGCGCTGGGGTTGAAGGTTCGGAACGGCTGCGCCTATCATGGCCTAGCGCTCAACGTCGACATGGATCTGGNNGCGGCTACCCGGGCCTGGCGGTGACCCAGACCCGCGACCTGGGCATCGAAGAGGATGCGGGGGAGATCGGCGCCGAGCTGGCCGAGTACCTGCGCCGAATGCTTGCTTGACTTGTTTTCTTGCCAACTGGGCCGTATTTGCAGATGGACTTCGAAGGATTCGTTCTGAAAAACGAATGCCAGTCCGGGAGAAAAGGGACCATGCTGAAAACTCTGGGCGCAATGCTCATCGTCCTTGCCGGCGCATGTGGCGCGAAGGTTGACTGATGACCATCGTGGAACGATACGCCACGTTTGCGCAGAGTTTTCGGTCGCAGCCGCTCCCATCGCAAGTCCTGCACCACGCCAAACGCGCCGTAATCGACTGGTACGCAGCACTCCTTCCCGGCACCGTGGTTCCTCCGGCGACGCTGCTAGTGCGCGCTCTGGCCGAGGAGATCGGCCGCGGCGAATCGCGTCTTGCACTGGGCCAGCGCGCCACGGTACGCGCCGCGGCGCTCATCAATGGTACGGCCGCGCATACCGTCGAGGTGGACGATATTTTTCGCGACGGCATCTACCACCCCGGCGCACCCACTATCGCCGCCGCGCTCGCGCTCGCTCAAGCCCGTGGCGCATCAGGTGCAGCGTTGCTGCGCGCCGTGATTGTCGGCTACGAGATCTCGACGCGCATCGGCGCGGCGATGGGCCGTGCGCATTACAAGTACTGGCATAACACCGGCACCATCGGCTGTTTCGGTGCGTGCGCCGCCGCCGCCGAACTGCTCGATCTCGACGCGAAACGCTTCGCGCATGCGCTGGCCACGGTTGCCACCTTCTCCGCTGGACTGCAACAGGCATTCCGCATGGACTCGATGTCGAAACCCCTGCATGCCGGTCGCGCCGCGGAAGCAGGCGTTACCGCAGCACTCGCCGCGCGCGAAGGCGTGACCGGATCGCTCGATGTGCTGGAAGGCGAGTCGGGTTACGGGCGCGCGATGGGTTATGGCGATGCCGGTGACGGCCCGGACTGGGAGCGTGGGCTGGCGACACTCGGCCAGGAGTTTCACATTACCCGGATGACGTTCAAGAACCACGCCTGCTGCGGTCATACGTTCGCCGCGATCGACGGCGCGCTCGCCTTGCAGCGCCAGCTGGGCGTCGCCGCGCGCGACATCGCCCGGGTGCGGATCGGCACTTACAAGGCGGCGCTCGACGTCGCCGGCAACGACGCGCCGCGCACTGCGGCGGAGGCGCGCTTCTCGCTCAAGTACGTGGTAGCGTCGGCGCTTGCGCACGGCAGCGTGCGTCTGGCCGCGTTCGAACCGCCGCGCCTCGAAGACCCGGTCACGCGCGAACTGATGCGGCGTATCGACCAGGCGGTCGATACCGAGCTCGATGCGACATTTCCCGGACAGCGTGCGGCGCGGGTGGCGATCGAGACGCGCGATGGACGACGCGACGAGCATCTTCAGCCCACGCGCAAGGGCGACCCCGACGCACCGCTCTCCGATGCCGAGCTCGAGCAAAAATATATGGAGCTCGCTTCTCCGGTGATCGGAGAGGAGCGCGCGCGCGCGCTGCTCGCGCG
>PLYG01000011.1 GCA_003153335.1 Betaproteobacteria bacterium
CGCGGCGCGCAGCATCCTCAAGGATGATGCCGAGGCGGAAGACGCGGTCCAGGAAGCGTACCTCCTCGCCTACCGGGCGATGGGCAAGTTTCGCGGCGATGCGAAGCGTTCCACGGGGCTGGTGCGCATTGTGGTGAACGAGGCCATTGCCCGCTCGCGCAAGCGCGTGCGGAGAGCGGCTTGCTGCAAAAGCCGGTGCTGGATCTCGCCGTCACGTTTCAGGGCCATCACAAGGAGCACGCCGACGTGTTGTCGAAGACGATCATCAAGCTGGGCGGCGCGCCGGTAGCCGCGAAAGCCAAGTACAGCTTTCCGACGGAGACGCTCAAAACCCAGGCCGACNNAAGGGTGCAGTGAGCGCCTATCTCGGAGCGGTGCCGGTGTTCGGGAATCGCGATCTCGCCAAGGCCGCTGCGAGCATCCTCGGCGACGAGGCCATGTATTGGGCGATCCTGCGCAACGCGCTGGGCGAAGTGCCTGTGCCCGCCGCCTTCATGTCCTGAGCATGCTCGCTCGTGCCTCCGCGTTCGCCGGCATCGCCCTCATCGTTGTGGGCGGCGCCGCGGCAGCGACGAGCGCGACACCTTTGCACGGTGACCCGGCGCATGGCGCGGCGATCTACGAACGCTGCCTCGCCTGCCATGCGCTGGCGTATGACCGCACCGGTCCCCGGCATTGCGGGCTGTTCGGCCGTCGTGCCGGGGGCGTGCAGGGCTTTCCGTACTCGGCGGCGATGAGACGCTCGAGCATCGTCTGGAACGACATGACGCTGGACCGCTTTCTGGCCAACCCGCTGCAAGCGGTTCCGGGAACGGCAATGGGCTACGCTGGTGTTGCCGATGGACGGGAGCGCGCCGATCTGCTCGCCTATATCAAGCAGGCAGACCGATCAGCGCAATGCGGAAAGTAACCATCCCAGTCAGTCCCGGGGCGGATGTCATGCCAAATTGGTTTCACCTCGCGGATGCGAAGCCCCGTGACGCATCGATCACAGACGCCAACGATCCTATGCACACATCCGGGGGCGGGACCCTCGTCAGTTCCGGCGTACGTGGAAGCGTCTTGAAAAGCTCTGTGAACTAGGCAATTTCGACGAGAAAATCCGCATCGAACCGCGGATTCTCGTTTACTCCGTCCCGCGCATAGCCTCGCGGGTTGCAGACGATCCGCGTACCGTTAACGCAATAGTCGAAACTGTCATGCATATGCCCGTGTATCCATAGGCGGGCGCGACGGCCGTCGAGCAGACGCTCTGCCTCGGAAGCAAAGCACGCGTTCAGCAGCGAATCGGCGAATCGCGGATGAATGCTGTTCGGCGATGGCGCGTGGTGGGTGATCACCACGGTTGGCCCCGCATACGGTTCGGCCAGCCTGGTTTCCAGCCATCCGGCGTGACGATTGAACAGCGTGGCCGAGTCACCCGGGCTGAACAAGACGTCCGTTTCGCCGTCAACGCGAATCCTGCTGAAATCGCGAATCCAGCGCAGCGCCTCGTCGATCGCCGCCGCGCGTTTCTCGCCCTCGCCGAACAGCACGAAATCGGTCCACAGCGTGGTTCCCAGAAAGCGCACGCCATTGAGGATGACTTCATCGTTATCCAGTACGCAGATGTTCGTGCCGGCGCAGAGTTGCTTGAGTTCATCCAGCGTTTCCGTAATGCTGCTGCCGTAGAACTCGTGGTTGCCGGCCACATAAAGGACCGGTTTGGCAATGCCCAGCGCCCAGGCAACAGCCTCCCGCGGACGAGCGATGTCGCCCGCCAGCACCACGGCATCGGCGCCATTTTCCGGCAAGTTCAACGCACCGCAACTCAGATGCAGATCGGAGAGGATATTCAGTTTCATATGCTCGAGATTCGTTGAACAAACCGGCATCATTCTGCGCCCGTCTGCGCCGTTTCCGGCTCGCTGCATGCTCTTGCGGCGAATGGACGGCTCCCGGGCAGTGTACCAACCATATTTCGCATTGCATGCGGGGTCCTGCCAGGGCGATGGGCAAATATATCACGCTGTGAGATACTTGGATGATGAAAAGGCCGCCACAGAAGACGCCGGGCCGCAAGATGTCGAAGGGCGAATTTGAAAGCCTCGCGCATTTCCGATATCAACTGCGCCGTTTCCTCCGCTTCAGCGAAGAGGTGACGCGCGAGCATGGCGTCACGTCGTTACAGTACCTGCTGATGCTGCAAATCAAAGGCTTTCCTGGCAGGGAATGGGCGACCGTAGGCGAACTCGCCGAACGGCTGCAGGCGCAGCATCACGGCGTGGTGTCGCTGATTTCGCGGTGCGAAGCGGCTGGGCTGGTCAAGCGCCAGGTCAGCCGCAGCGACAAGCGCCGGGTGGAGATCAAGCTGACTCGCAAAGGGAACGAGTGTCTGGAGAAACTGGCACGTCTGCATCGTGGCGAGCTTGCGTCGTTGCAGGGCGAATTCGTAGTGCCGGATTTGACTGCACCCGGGTCGCCATAGACTCGCGCGGGCGCCGCTGTGCAAGTCAGTCTTTCCCGCGCACGCTCCTGGCCTGTCTCTTTGCTTCGTCGAATTCGGCGCGCCGCCGCCTGGTTTCCTCCGGTGAGAGACGCTCGACATTGCAATAGTCGAGCTTCCAGTCGGGGCTGGCACTCCATCTCAGAGGCGATTGCACCGTGCTCCGCGGTGCCGGCGCGAATTCGAGCACGCGCAAAGCGAGATCCAGCGTGAACGCCTGCGAGGCGGGGTCCTTCGGCCGCCCGGCCCCATTGCCCAGCGGAAAGTCGGAAAACAGAAAGCGCGGCACGCCGACATACTCGACGATGTCCTTGGCGCAGCCC
>PLYG01000417.1 GCA_003153335.1 Betaproteobacteria bacterium
CGAGCGCTTCGGTGTAGACGGTCTGAATGGAATCGATGACGACCACTTTCGGCCTGGTTTCACGGATGGTGGCGATGATCGCTTCCACCTGAATTTCAGCGAGGACGCCGATACGCGAATCGGCAACGCCCAGCCGCTGCGAGCGCAATGCTACTTGCTCGGCCGATTCCTCGCCGGTGACATAGAGGCCGGCGCGTGTCTGGCCGATCTGCGCCAGTGCCTGCAGCAGCAAGGTGGACTTGCCTATCCCCGGATCGCCACCCAGCAGGANNCCCAGTTCCAGCACCGGCGTGCGCCCGCCCGGCAGGGGCTGGAAACGCGAGGTGGGCGCCACCACAACGCTCTCGACCAGGGTGTTCCACGCGCCGCAGCCGGGACACTGGCCCTGCCATTTCGGCGCCTGGTCCCCGCACTCGGTGCACTGATAGACAGCGGCCCGGGCTTTAGCCAAGATAGCCTCGAGCAGCCCGAATGACTTCGGGCAACGTGTGCGCCGCCGGGAAGAGCTTGACCGCCAGTGCCGCGGTGATCAAGGCCAGCACAAATACGATCGCAAAAGGAATCCACGTCGATTTGAGCAGGCTCATCTCCCAACATCCATCCCGCCAGCGCTGACTGGACCTGACCAAGCCGCCGGCCAGCATGGCCTGGAACGCGACGTCGGCCAGAACCGCCGGCGCCGAGTACACCAGATAAATCACGGCTCCAAAGACGCTGCTCAGCAATGCCGCCACCAAAATGAGGAGAACGACGACCAGCCATCCGTCGCCATCACCCAGATCGAGATCGATGCCGCCGCCGCCGCTCTTGCCCNNGCCCCCGCCCCGGATCGCGGTGCTTGAGCCGGTCCCGCGCCAGGACCCCAGGTCGAATCCGCTGCCCCTGCCCACGTTGTCGACCAATGAAGATTCGCGGTACCTGCCGGATCCAAACGGGTCCGCGCCCACGTACGCCAGCCAGATGCGTACGCCCAGAAAGAACGCGCCGTACGAGACCAGCAAGGTAACCGGATAGCGCCAGAGCATCGAGTGAACACCCGCCCAGAGCATGGCCTTGGTGACCAGCAGGCCGGCGCTGAAGGTCCATAGCAGAAGCAGGGAAATGTGAAAACGAAGATAGTAACGGGCGAGGAGACGCGCGGGCGTCGTTGCCGCGCCTGGGTCGGCGGTTGCGTCCGGCGGATTGGCCCGGCTGGCGGGCCACGTTCCCGTTTCAGCCACGAAATTCCTCAGGCAGTACGACAGCAGTCCCGAGCTTGCCGACGACGATTCCGGCCGCCTGATTGGCTACCCGTGTCGCGGTCGGCAGATCGGCGCCCGCCGCAATCATGGCGCCCAGCGTCGCAATCACCGTGTCGCCTGCGCCGCTGACATCGAATACTTCCCGCACCAAGGTCGGTGTGTGATGTGTCGCATTCTCCAAGAACAAGGTCATTCCTTCCTCGGAGCGCGTCACCAGCAGTCCCGCCAGATCGAGTTGCTGCCGCAGCGCGTGCGCCTTGGCGCCAAACTCGGCTTCGTTGCTCCAGCGCCCCACGACCTGCCGGAACTCGGCCCGATTGGGCGTCAGTAGCGTGGCCCCGCGATATTTGGAAAAGTCCTCGCCCTTCGGGTCGACCAGCACCGGTTTGCCGCGGCTTTTTGCCAGTTCGATCATCCGTGCAATATGGGTCAGGCCACCTTTGCCATAGTCGGAAAGGATGACCACATCGACGTCAGGAATCAGTGACTCGTACTTGGCCATCTTGGCCTCAAGGATGGCGTCGCCCGGCGGGGTCTCGAAATCGATGCGCAGCAGTTGTTGTTGTCGGCTGATCACGCGCAGCTTGACGATGGTCGGGAAACCGGCGTCGATCTGAAACACGGGCCGAACGCCGTTGCTCTTCAGCAGCCGCTCCAGGATGCGGCCGGGCTCGTCATCGCCGACTACCGATAACAGCGTGACCTGCGCCCCCAGGCTGGCTGCGTTGCGCGCCACGTTGGCGGCGCCGCCCGGTCGTTCATCGGTTCGGGAGACGTGGACGACCGGCACTGGTGCTTCAGGAGAGATGCGTTCGACATCGCCGAACCAGTAGCGATCGAGCATAACGTCCCCGACCACCAGCACCCTGGATGCGGCGATGCGTACGCGAAAGTCGTCATAGCCGCCCATGACCATCAGCCGTTGCTGCGTCCTACGGGATAGTACTCGAAACCTTGCGATCGGACGAAGGCGGGATCGTACAGATTGCGGCCGTCGAAAATCAGCGGCGTCTTGAGCGCGGCGCGCACGGCGTCGAAATCCGGACTGCGAAACTCTTTCCACTCGGTGACGATCACCAGCGCGTCGGCGCCATCGAGCGCGGCGAGCGGCGACACCGCGTACGTCAAATCGCGAGCATCGCCGAATACCCGCTGGGCTTCGTGCATTGCCACCGGATCGTAGGCAACCACCTGCGCGCCCCGTGCTATCAGGCCATCGATCACGGCGCGGCTGGGCGCTTCGCGCATGTCGTCGGTGTTCGGCTTGAAGGACAAGCCCCAAATGGCCAGTTTTTTTCCGGATAGCTCATCGCCCAGGCGCGCGACGATTTTGTCCACCAGCCGCAATTTCTGCGCTGCGTTGGCCTCCTCGACCGCGGCCAGCACCCGCAGCGGCGCGCCGTTTTCTTCGGCGGTTCGCTGCAGTGCCTGGACGTCCTTGGGAAAGCAGGAGCCGCCGTAGCCCAAACCCGGATACAGAAAGTGATAGCCGATGCGCGGGTCCGACCCAATCCCCTGGCGCACGTGCTCGATGTCCGCGCCCAGCTTTTCCGCAAGATTGGCCAGTTCGTTCATGAATGAAATGCGCGTCGCCAGCATGGCATTGGCCGCGTACTTGGTCAGTTCGGCGGAACGGATATCCATCACCAGCAGCCGCTCGTGATTGCGCTGAAACGGCGCATACAGCGCACGCATCAACTGGATTGCCTGCTCGTTGTCGGCGCCGATCACAATCCGGTCCGGGCGCATGAAGTCGTCGACTGCCGCGCCCTCCTTCAGAAATTCCGGGTTGGAAACGACCGCGTAGGGAAGCGCCAGGCCGCGGGCCGCCAGTTCTTCGGCGATCACTGCGCGCACGCGGTCGGCGGTGCCCACCGGAACCGTCGATTTGTCGACAACGACCTTGTGACTGGTCATCAAACGCCCGACGTTGCGCGCGGCGGCGAGAACGTACTGCAGGTCCGCCGAGCCGTCCTCATCCGGCGGCGTTCCAACGGCAATGAATTGCAGGGTGCCGTGGGTCACGCCCGCCGCGATATCCGTGGTGAAGCGCAGCCGTCCGGCTTCGACGTTCTTGCGAATGATCTGCTCGAGGCCTGGTTCGTAAATGGGCACACCGCCGGAATTGAGCAGTGCGATTTTTTCGGCGTTGGTGTCCAGGCACAGGACGTCGTTGCCGACTTCGGCCAGGCAGGTGCCGGTTACGAGGCCGACATAGCCGGTGCCAACAATCGTGAGCTTCATTCGCGGGTTCCGATCGAGGTATTGATGCCGGTCAGCATTGCATGCGGATCGGCTGCCTGTGTAATGGCGCGCCCGATGACCAGATAGTCAGCCCCAGCGCGTACCGCCGCTTCAGGCGTGGCAATCCGCGCCTGGTCGTGCGCATTCCCTTCAGCGAGGCGAATTCCGGGCGTGACGGCAAGAAATCCGGCGCCGTGCGCTGCCTTGATGGAGCCGGCTTCCCATGCCGAGCAGACGACGCCGTCGAGGCCGCAGTTGCTGGTCAGCCGCGCCAGCCGTTCGGCATGCCGTACCGCGCCTTCCGCGATGCCCAGCTCGAACAACGCCTGGTCGTCGAGGCTGGTCAACACGGTCACGGCAATCAACAGCGGACGCTGCGGATGAGCGGC
Source organism: Betaproteobacteria bacterium (assembly GCA_003153335.1). GTDB lineage: Bacteria > Pseudomonadota > Gammaproteobacteria > Burkholderiales > Casimicrobiaceae > PALSA-1005. The sequence goes on from PLYG01000417.1 coordinate 3,875, forward strand.
CAGTGCTTCGCGCGCCGCGGTCATCATTGCCCGCCCGCCGCTGGCGTGTACATTGAGCAGCCAGACGCCGAGGTCCGCGGCGGCCTTGCATGCCTGCGCAACCGTGTTGGGAATGTCGTGATACTTCAGGTCCAGAAACACTCGAAAACCCCGGTCCACCAGGCGCGAGACCAGCGCGGGGCCGGCGGCGGTGAACAACTCCTTGCCGACCTTGAGCGCGCATTCCCGCGACGACACGCGGGCGACAAATTCCTCCGCGAGGCGCGCCGAGGGGTAATCGAGGGGAACAATGATGCGTGAGGTCGGCATGCTTTTCTCGTTGTTGGCGCAGGGAGCAAATGTTGAGGGCATCCGGTGCGCCGCTCACGCCTGCCCGTCGGGCGCTTCGTTGATCCTGGGCGGGTAGCTTTCCCAGCGGCCGCACCCGGGGCAGCGCCAATAGTACTGCTTGGCCCGGAATCCGCAATGATCGCAGCGGTAGAGTCCCAGCCGCTTGGTGTGCTGATGCACGAGGTCCTTGACCATTTCCATGTCGCGCCGCCGCGCCTGCGTGGCGCCCAGCATTTCCGCTTCCAGCAGGCGATCGAGTCCCAGCAGCGTCGGGTTGCGGCGCAGTTCCTCCCGGATCAACGTCGACGCCGCGTCGGCACCCTGGTTTTCCAGCGTCAGCCGGAACTCGACATTGAGCAGTTCCGCGGAAGGGTATTTCGTCTGGTAGCCGGTCAGCAGACGCAGGCCCTGGTCAGGCTGCCCCAGCTTGACGTAGGCGTCGCGCAGCCGTTCCGCTGCCAGTCCAAGGTACGCGGGGTTTTGCGATTCAATGCGCTGCCAGAGGGAAATGGCCTCCTGATAATTCCCCTGGGCGACTGCGAGGTCGCCCAGCAGCAGTGTGGCGCGCACGCAGGCCTTGTATTCGGCTAGCGCCAGATCGAGGTATTGCAGCGCGGGCTCGAATCGCGACTGCAACATTTCTGCCGAACCGAGCTCGCAGTAGTAGTGCGCGACTTCCTTGAAATAGGGCGCCTTGGTCAGCGCTTCGATTTTCTTGGTGATGGCGATGGCCTTCAGCCAGTCCTTTTCGTGCTCGTAGATTTGCAGCAGGCGGTCGAAGGCCTGTTGTTCGTAAGGCGTACCTTCCAGCTTGCGGTAGGCCTCTTCGGCGCGATCGAGCAGGCCCGCGCGCTGATAATCCTGGCCGAGTTCGTAGAGGGCGGTGATGCGCTTGTCTGCGGCCAAGTCCGGGCGTTCCAGCAGATTCTGGTGCAGCCTGATCGCGCGATCGAGTTCTCCCTGCCGCCGGAAGAGGCTGCCCAGCGCGAAATGCAGCTCCACCGTCTCCGGGTTGACCTTGACGACTTCGTTGAACGCCTCGATCGCCTTGTCCGGCTGTTCGTTGAGCAGGAAGTTAAGGCCCTTGAAATAGGATAGAGGCAACGCGCGCGACTCGCGGACCACATGCCGGATGTCGATGCGCGCAGCTAGCCAGCCCATACCGAAAAAAAGCGGCAGGATCAGCAGCCACCAGAATTCAAAGTCCATTCGCCATCCGCTCCCGCAGTACGCAATCTGCGCTCCCGCTCCAGCCAGAACCGGGACGTAGCGGCCGCTTTGGGCTGCAGCAGGTGGAAAAAAAGCGGTAACGCCTTGCCGGGGCTACCGCTGTTTGGGGTGTGGACGGACTCACGACTTCTCCGCAACCGCAGCCTTGAAATCGACCCGCTCGCGCAGTTCCTTGCCCGCCTTGAAATGCGGCACGTGCTTTTCCGGGACCAGCACCCGCTCACCGGACTTGGGATTGCGCCCGGTCCGGGGCGGACGGTAATTGAGGCCAAAGCTCCCGAAGCCGCGGATTTCGATGCGATCCCCGGTCGCGAGCGCGTCGGCCATCGCATCGAGAATCATCTTGACCGCAAGTTCGGCATCCTTCGCGACCAGTTGGGGGAACTGCGCCGCCAGCCGGTCGATGAGCTCCGATTTGGTCATAGTCGACCCTTAGGCGTTGTTCTTGTTGTCCAGTTTCGCTTTCAGCAGCGCGCCCAGATTCGTCATACCGGCCGTGGTCGAGCTGTCGGCGGAATGCTTCTGGATCGCCTCGCTCTCGTCCGCGTGGTCCTTAGCCTTGATCGACAGGTTGATATTCCGGCTCTTGCGGTCGATGTTGATGATCATCGCCGTGACCCGGTCGCCTTCCTTCAGATGCGTGCGGATGTCTTCGACGCGGTCGCGGGCCACTTCCGATGCCCGCAGGTAGCCTTCGACTTCATCGCCCAGCTGAATCACGGCGCCTTTGGCGTCGGTCGACTTGACCGTGCCCGTGACGACGCTGCCTTTGTCATGCAGCGCGATGAAGTTGCTGAACGGATCGCCGTCAATCTGCTTGATCCCCAGCGAAATGCGCTCGCGCTCCACGTCAATGGACATGACCGCCGCCTCTACTTCCTGGCCCTTGCGGTACTGCTTGACGGCTTCTTCGCCGGGGAGCGTCCAGTGCAGGTCGGACAGGTGAACGAGGCCGTCGATGCCGCCGGGCAGGCCGATGAACACACCAAAATCAGTAATCGACTTGATCTGTCCCGACACCTTGTCGCCCTTCTTGTGGTTCATCGAGAACTCTTCCCACGGATTCGGCATGCATTGCTTCATGCCCAGGGAAATACGGCGGCGATCCTCGTCGATTTCGAGGATCATCACCTCGACTTCGTCGCCGAGCTGCACCACCTTGGACGGATGCACG
>PLYG01000126.1 GCA_003153335.1 Betaproteobacteria bacterium
GGCGGCGTGGCTGAAATTCCGCAGGATATGTTCATCGGGAAGACACGCCGCAAGGTGCCCGGACTCTGCTGGGATGAGCCGGAGCTGGCGGCGCTCGAGACGCTGACGGCCTCAAGGCAGCCGTTCCGCGCTTTCGAAATCGGCTGGACCTTCGGGAGTGGTGCCAGGCAATACCTGAGCTTGAGCGGCGAACCCACGTACGATGCCGCCGGCCGCTATTGCGGATACCGGGGCATCGGCCGCGACATCACCGAGCGCATTCAAGCCGAGCATGCAATCAAAACCAACAGCATGCAGCGGGGCCTGATCGCGAAGTTCGGCCAGCAGGCGCTGGCGGTTCCCGACATCAATGTGTTGCTGGCCGGCGCGGTGGCTGCCGTCGTCGAAGGTCTTGGCGCCGATTGCTGCAGGCTTTTGCGATTTGATCCGAAGGGTCACCCTATGGTCCTCGAGGCGGGCGCGGGCTGAGATGATGGCTGGCTGCGCAGCGAGCTCACCGAGGCAGGACCGGACACCCAGAGCGGGTATCTGCTCGAGCGGCGCGAGCCGCTAATGGTCGAAGACTTTGCATCCGAGAGCCGATTCGCACCCTCGGAAATTCTCGCCGTTCACGGCATCAGGAGCGGTCTCGAAGTGATAATAGGCGGTGCCGGCGCGCCCTACGGAATCCTGGGCGGTTATTCGCGCCGGCGGTGCACGTTTTCGCCGGAGAGCGAGACGCTGATCACAGCCAGCATCGGCATTTCGATCTATCCGATCGACGGCATGGATGCGAGTCGGCTGCTCAAGAACGCCAACACCGCCATGTAGCAGGGCAAGGAGCAGGGCCGCAACAATTTTCAGAGCTATTCGGTTGAGCTCGACGATGCGGCGGCAGGCCGCAGGCAGCTGACGCTGGAATTGCGCCATGCCATCGAGCATGAAGAGCTCGAGCTCCATTATCAGCCGCAGGTGTCGCTCAATACCGGGCGCATCATCGGCGCCGAGGCCATGCTGCGCTGGTGGCATCCGGTGCGCGGGATACTTGCGGCGGCCGAGTTCATCGAAGTGGCCGAACAAACAGGGCTCATTCTGCAGATCGGGCAATGGGTGTTCCAAACGGCCTGCAAGCAGACGGCCGAATGGCAGCCTGCGGGCTTTCCCGACCTGTTTGCGGCGGTCAGTGTATCGCCGGTGGAAATCCAGCGCGGCAGGGTTGTGGAATAGGTGCAAAGGGCGCTGGAACGATCGGGTCTCGCCCCGCGTCACTTGGAAATCGAACTCGCCGAAAGCGTGATCATGGATGACGCCGAGTCGTTTATCAGCACGCTGACCGAGTTGAAGGACTTGGGTATCAGAATCGCGATTGACGATTTCGGCACGGGTTACTCCAGCCTCAGCTCCTTGAAGAGCTTTCCGATCGACAAGGTCAAGATCGACCAGACGTTTACCCGCGATATTGTCACCGACCCCGACGACAGCGCGATCGTGCAGGCGGTGATCGCCATGTCACATCACCTGCGACTGGAAGTTGTCTCGAAGGGCGTGGAAACCGAACGGCAGGCTGGCTTTCTGCGCCGTTGCCGCTGCGACATTGCGCAGGGGTTCCTGTTCGGGGCGCCGATGCAGGCGGGGTATTTCAAGGAATTGCTCGACGATTCCGACGGCCGCCTGCTGCCCGCGCCGTCTTCGCTCAGCGGCCCGACCCCGCAATTCCCGCTCGTGTCCGTAGCGTAGCGAGGCCGTTCGAGGAGGCGGCGGCATCGTGCGCGATCGAGGACCTCGTCGCGTCGTTTCGTCATTTCGTGATTTCGTAGGATGGCTCGAGCGCGGCGATATCCAACTGCAATTACTGCACGTGCCGAGCGGACGTCACGATGACCGTGCATCGTGACGTCAATTATCCTGGCCGCTAATTCAGACAGTCGCGCACCTGCGCGCCGAGCCGGGAATAACTCACGTCCTTGTTGGCGGTGATGATGGTGCAGAGTCCCTTGCCCTTGTATGTGGATTTCTGCACGCAGTCCGGCCTGCCGGCGCAGACCGTGCCGGGATTGCTGAGCGCGATCCAGTCGACATACATCTGCTTTTCGGCTGACGCGCAACCGGTGAGCACGACCAGCAATATTCCCACAGCGATGGCGGTGGCGGTGCAGATCAGCCCGGCCGGGATTTTCGCGGCACGGAGCATGGTCACAACTTCACGAAAGGCAATGCGGCAGGGTGAAAGTCGTGGTCACGGCAATGGCGGAATTCGTGTCCCAGCAGCGCATCGGGACCGGCCAGCGCGCCGACGACGGCGATCAGTTGGCCGGCGCCTGGCGAGATCGGGGCGATGATTGTGCAGTCGATTTTGGTTGCGTCGGTGCACGCTGCCATCGGCGCGAGCACGCCGAGAACCGCACCGGCGTAGTCACCCATTTCCGTCGCCATCTCGATACAGCGTATCGGCGCGGCGTTGCTGTCGACAAATGTAACCAGTTGCGGTCCGGTGTATTCATGCCGCTCAGGGTCGAAGCTCCCGACATAGCTGTGCGCGGTGGATGCCGCGAAAAGCAGCAATGCAGCAAAGCGTTTGATTTGGGTGATTCCCCGATTTCCGGTGCGCACACGGGCGCCAGTTGCAGCATCCGAACTTTTGTTCATGAGTACTTTGCGGGCACTTTTCATGATGAATTCTCGCGTCTGTGGTTGATCGGGAACGGGGCTTGCACGTTTTCGGCCATGCGTTATTCGCCCGCGTTGGCGTGGTTGAAGTATCCAACTGCGTTCGCGCGGTGGGAATCCGTACTTGTACCCATGCGGCGAGTGGCTTCATCGATCCGGGCTTCCAGCGACACGCGAGTTCCAGGGGGGATTCAGAGTTGGCCATGGTGCGGCCTGTGCCCTGATGTACGAACCAAGGAATTCAGTTGCCTATATTCGGAATTTCGATAAGCGGGGAAGGGCGCCGGACAAAAGTTCATGCACAAGGGCGTGCCCGCCGGGCCGGCGTTTGCGCACCGCTCGTGGCAGAAACTGTCCTGAAACGCCTTGGCGCTGGTTTGTGCTTGGCATATACTGCCCCGGGCCAATGCCAGCAGCCGACAAATACCGGCAGTCAACGCAAGGAGATCAGCAAATGAACAAACTATGGACAGGAACCCGGATCGCGCTGTGCGTGGGTCTGGGAATGTTGCTGGGCGGCACGGCGTTCGCCCGGGGCAGCAAGATACAAGTGCAATGGCTGGGCCAGTCGGCCACCAAGATCACGACACCCAGCGGCAAGGTGATCGTGATCGATCCGTGGCTGATCAACAATCCCAAGACCCCGATGGAATACAAGAAGCTCGAGGCGCTGGGCACGACCTCGACCAAGGTGATGGTGATGAACCCCGGCGACAAGGTCGAGTTCTGATGTTCACGACCGCCATGTGGATGCCGGGAGCGATGTTGCGTGCAATGCTGACCGCGGCGCTGGGGGCATTGCTGACTTCGGCGCCGGCACTCGCGCAGGATTGGCCGGCGCGTCCGGTCAAGATCATCGTTCCGTTCGCGGCCGGCGGCCCGGCCGATATTTACGCGCGTTACGTCGGCCTGCGCCTGGGCGAGGCGCTGGGCCAGGTTTTTGTGATCGATGACCGCCCCGGTGCCGGTTCGGTGATCGGCACCGATGCGGTGGCGAAAAGCGCGCCCGATGGCTACACGCTGTTGCTGATGTCGAATACGCATACGGTCAACGAGTCGCTGCTCCCGAACAAGCCGTTCCAGCTGATGCGCGACTTTGTTCCCATCGCGCCGATCAACTACTCGGACCTCGTTCTGGTCGTGCATCCGTCGGTGCCCGCCAACACGCTGGGCGAACTGATCAAGCTGGCCAAGTCCAAGCCGGACGGCCTCAACTACGCGTCGTCGGGACCGGGCACGCCGTACCACATGGCTGGCGAACTGTTCAAGGCGATGGCCGAAGTGTCCATCGTCCATGTGCCGTACAAGGGCAGTTCGGGCGCGCGCACCGATACCATCGGCGGCCAGGTGCAGATGATGTTCGACGCGGTCACCACGATGAGCGAGCACGTGCGCGCAGGCAAGGTGCGGGCGCTGGGAACGACCGGCCGCGAACGCTCGGCAGTAATGCCCAATGTGCCGACGATCTCCGAGGCAGGCGTGCCGGGTTACGAGGCGACGATCTGGCTGGGGCTGATGGCGCCCAAGGGTACTCCCCCTGCCATCGTCAACCGGCTTAACGCCGAAATCGCAAAAATCGTGTCGCGCCCCGACGTCCGAGCGGAGTGGGCCAAGCAGGGCGCGACGCCGATGACCATGCATCCGGAAGAATTCGCAAAGTACATGAATGACGATATCGCCAAGTGGGCGCGTATTGTCAAGATCTCCGGCGCCAAGGCCGATCAGTGACGGTGTTGCATATCCTGTCCGCCGGCGCCACCAAGGGCTTGGTGCTGGCGATGCAGGAGCGGTTCTCCGCGGCGCGCGGTGTGAGGTTCAACAGCACGTTCGGCGCCGTCGGCGCGATGAGGGGAAAGCTGCTCGCCGGCGAACCCTGTGATCTCGTCATCCTGACTGCGACGATCATCGATGCGCTGAGCGCCGAGGGGCGGGTGAGCGCCGGGTCCCGCGTGGCGCTCGGGCGTGTCTATACCGGGATTGCGGTTCCGGCCACGCAACCGATGCCCAATATTGGCGACGCGGCCGGGCTGCGCAGTGCCCTGCTGGACGCGCGCGGCATCTACCTGCCTGATCCGGAGCGCGCGACCGCGGGCGTCCACTTTGCGAATGTCCTGGACGCTCTCGGTATTTACGACAGTGTCCGGGACCGGCTGCGGCCCTTTCCCAACGGCGCGACGGCGATGCGCGCGATGGCCGATGCGGGCGAGCCGGACCTGATCGGTTGCACGCAGGTCACCGAGATCAACTACACCGAGGGCGTGTCGCTCGTGGGTGTGCTGCCGCGCGAATTTGAACTGGCAACCACGTACTCGCTCGCAGTCTGCAGCAACGCGGCCGAGCCGGCGCTGGCGCGGGAATTTGCGGGGCTGTTGACCGGAGCCGAATCGCGCGCACTGCGTATTCAGGGCGGGTTTGTGGTGGATTGATCGAAAGCCGCAAACGGATTCAACGACCGATGGATCAACGGTACTAATCTAAGTCCCCGCAATGCTTCTGCCTACGGCGCCGAATCCTGGCGAGAGCGGAGGGCTGGAAGGCCTCACCGGCCCCTATTCCAGATCGTCGATGTCGGGTAGTTCAGGCATGGCGGATTGCTACTCCCCAGCCCGGCTCGTCCAAAGTCAACGCCGACGGTTTAGTGTCGGCGTATGATGGGCAACCCCATTTTTCCTGCATAAACCATGGACACAAACGCGGCACTGCACAGCGGCCTCACCGGCCACGCGGAACTGATTGTCGGCAACGAGCAGACGGCGCCGCACGTCGGCAGCGGCGCCGTGCCGGTGCTGGCCACGCCGGTTCTGGTCAATCTGCTCGAAGCCGCCGCGCTCGATGCGGCGGAGCGCTACGTGCCTGCCGGGCAACAGACGGTCGGCATCCGGCTCGATATCCGGCACTTCGCGGCCACGCCCATCGGGATGAAGGTGCGGGCGCAGGCGGAAGTGATCAACGTCGACGGCCGGATGATCGTGTTTCGCGTCTGGGCCGAGGACGAAGTCGAACTGATCGCCGACGGGACGCACGAGCGCGTGATTATCACGCTCGACAAATTCGACGCGCGGATGCGGGCAAAATCTGAACGGGGACAACCCAGCGTCAAGCGATAGCGTCGCCGGCGTAACCGAATCGGCGGCACAAGAGGCTGCGCTTGCGGCGTCAGCACGGCGGCAATTCGCCGGGGGATTGAATTTCCTATCCTTCTGAGCGATAATCCCGCTCAAGAACCGAACCGCTCGGATTGCGGTCGTCACCCGGGGAGGAGGAAGCAAGCATGAA
>PLYG01000450.1 GCA_003153335.1 Betaproteobacteria bacterium
GCGCACGGTCTACGGACCGCGCTACCGGGTGCTGCTGATCGGCGCCGGCCAGGTCTCGCAATACCTCGCATCCATGGCGCAGAGCCTGGGCTATCAGGTGACGGTGTGCGATCCGCGGGAGGAGTACGCGGGGGGATTCGATGTGCCCGGCGTGTCATTCACGCGCGAAATGCCGGACGACGCCGTGGTGGCGATGAATTTCGACACCCACACGGCCTGCGTAGCACTCACCCATGATCCCAAGCTGGACGACCTGGCGCTGATGGAGGCGCTGNNCAGCGGCTGGCCGAATTCGATCTGTCCGCGGGCGAAATCGCGCGTTTGCATGGCCCGGTCGGGCTGCATCTGGGTAGCAAGACACCGCCGGAAATTGCAGTCTCCGTGCTGGCCGAAATGACGGCGGTCAAGAACGGCGTCACCGTCGTTCAGTCGCACGCTGCGAAGGCGCCCCCGGTCGACGCCAGCGCCTGCGCCGTGCCATCGGCCTGACAAGGCTGTTGAAAAGCTGCTGCGGTGGCCATCTGCGGCGTTGCCCGGTGCTCGAAATCCTCANNCGGTTTCTGCGCGCCTCATTTGCCAACCGGGGCCTTGCAGCTGGCCATCCTCGCTACGCTTTTCAACAGCCTTTTAGGGCTTCGCTACCCGGAATCCTCCGGAGTCCCAGAACCGATCGCAAGACTATAAAAAGCACGCCTGGGCTTGCCTGTAATGTCGGCGGCGAGCTTGGCGGCCCGCGAGGCCGGGAGTTCGCCCAGCAACAGGTCCAGCACGCGCAAGTCGGCCGCACTTGGCGCATCGTCGACTGCTGCCGGTGCGCCCTCCACAATCAGCACGAATTCGCCGCGCTGCCGGTCCGCATCTTCGACAACCCACTGCACGGCTCCGGCCAGCGTGGTCTCATGCACGGTCTCGAATCGTTTGGTCAGCTCGCGTCCGATGGTGATCCGGCGCGACCCGCCCAACCGTTCGGCGAAATCGCCCAGCGTGGCGACAATGCGATGTGGCGCCTCGTAGAAAATCAACGCCTCCCGGGCATCGCGGAGAGCCTCCAGCGCGGCCCGGCGCGCTGCTGGCGTGGGTGGCAGAAAGCCGATGAAGGTGAACGGAATTGCCGGCCATCCGGTCACCGACAGCGCCGCAATCAGCGCCGACGGCCCCGGAATCGGCAGCACCGCGAATCCCGCGCTGCGCACAATGGCGACCAATTCGGCGCCGGGGTCCGAGACCCCGGGCGTCCCCGCATCGGAAATCAGCGCCACGCTTAAGCCCTCCTGCAACATAGCCACGATGCGCGCCGCTTGCGCGCGCTCGTTGTGTTCGTGCAGCGCAATCAATCTGGTCGCGATGCCGTAGTGCCGCAGCAGCCCCTTTGAGACGCGCGTGTCCTCCGCCGCGATCCGGTCGACGCCGCGCAACACGTCCAGCGCCCGCAGCGTGATGTCGCGCAGGTTTCCGATGGGCGTGGCCACTGCATATAATGTCGAAGGCGCCGGCGCGAATGCCGTGCTGTCCATGATGATCCATCCAGGTTCGAGTCCGGTGCAGCATCGTACCCGGCGCGCAATTTGTCAATCATGACCGACCATCCATCCGGGGTTGCCGCGGAAGAACTCGCGGCGCGCTACCTGGCCACCCAGGGACTGCGCGTTATCGTGCGCAATTATCGCTGCCGGTTCGGGGAAATCGACTTGATCGCGAAGGACGGAGAAGCGCTGGTGTTCGTCGAGGTGCGCCTGCGCCGCAGCGGCCGTTTCGGCGGCGCACTGGCCAGCATTACGCCCGCGAAACAGAAAAAGCTGATCGCCACGGCCCGGTGCTATCTTTCCGGATTGCGCGATGTGCCGAGCTGCCGTTTTGACGCGATCCTGCTCGACGCGCTGGACGCGCGGCGCATCGAATGGCTGCGCGACATCATCGCGGAATGAGCGCCGATCGAAGGCCGCAGCGGATCTCCTCTTGGGAGGCCGCTCTTGTTACAATCGGCATTCCCGACCAGATCTCTACCCATGGACCAAATCGCCCGTATACGCCACCATTTCACCGAAAGCGCCAACCTCAAGCTCTCGAGCGTCGAAGCCCTCGCGCCGCAGATTGTGCGCGCCGCGGAGGCGATGACCCAGTGCCTGCTCGGCGACGGCAAGATTCTCGCCTGCGGCAACGGTGGATCCGCCGCCGACGCGCAACACTTTTCGGCGGAAATGCTGGGCCGCTTTGAACGGGAGCGAATGGGCTTGCCGGCGATCGCGCTGACCACCGACTCCTCGACCCTCACCNNTCACCGCCATCGGCAACGATTACGACTACAGCGAAGTCTTCTCCAAGCAGGTCGCCGCGCTTGGACGCGAGGGCGACGTGCTGCTAGCGATCACCACCAGCGGCAACTCGAACAACGTGCTGGCGGCCGCGCACGTGGCGCAGGAGCGCGGGATGCGAGTCGTCGCGCTCACCGGCCGTGGCGGGGGGCGCCTCGGGGAACTCTGCCGGGCCGATGACGTCCATATTTGTGTGCCGCACGGCACGACGACGCGGATTCAGGAAACGCACATTCTCGCGATTCACTGCCTTTGCGATGCGATTGACTGCACTCTGCTAGGAGATGAAGAATGAAGAATTCACAGCATTACCTGATCACGCTGGCGCAGGGCCTGGCCGCCTGCCTTCTCCTCGCGACCCTACCCGGGTGTTTCCCGCTGGTTGCAACGGGGATGGGCGCCGCGGTGCTGATGGCCGATGATCGCCGCACCGCCGGCGCATTCGTCGAGGACGAGGCGATCGAAAACAAGGCATTGCTCCGCGTCGAGCAGAAGCACAGCGCGGGGGTGCACCTGAATGTCACCAGCTTCAACCGCCTGGTCTTGCTGACCGGCGAAGCGCCTTCGGCCGAAGTTCGTTCCGATATCGAACGCATTGTCCGCGGAATCGACAACGTCCGAACCGTGCAAAACGAAATGGTGGTGAATCCGACGACGACGCTGATGCTGCGCAGCAACGACAGCGTGCAAACCTCCAAGGTCAAGGCGCGTTTCCTCGACGCCAACAAGTTCCGCACCAACCACGTAAAGGTCGTCACCGAAAACGGCGTGGTTTACCTGATGGGCATCGTCAAGCGTCAGGAGGCAGAGGATGCGACCGAAATTGCGCGGACGACCAGCGGAGTCCAGCGCGTGGTCCGCATCTTCGAATACATGAATTGAGTGCCGGAAACAGCCTCTTCGATCCAGTCGCGTGACGCCATGCCGGCCTTGCCGCCGCCGCGATTCCTGAGCAAGATCTGCGGCCTTGGCGATTTCGCCTCGCGGGTCGCTGTATTGCCCCGCCCTGTTGTATTCACCAACGGCGTGTTCGACATCCTGCATCGGGGCCACGTCAGCTATCTCGACCAGGCCGCCTCGCTTGGCGCGGCGCTGGTAGTTGGGGTGAACACCGACGACTCGGCGCGGCGGCTCCACAAGGGGGGCCCCGAGCGCCCGCTCAACGGCATCGACGACCGTCTCGCCGTGCTTGCCGCGCTAGCCAGCGTCAGCCTGGTCATTCCGTTCGCGGAAGATACACCGCTTGAGCTGATCGGGGCCGTGCGCCCGGACGTGCTGGTCAAAGGCGGTGACTGGATCATGGACCGCCTGCCGGAATCCGCACTCGTGAGAAGCTGGGGCGGGACGGTCTTCGCCATCCCGTTCCTGGTCGAGCGCTCGACCACCGCGCTGGTCGAAAAGATCAGATCGTCATGAATGGGCTCTCTGCTAGAATACCGTTCCAGATCAAACTGATTGCCAACATGGAATCCACGCGCCCCCACGATCGCGAACTCGATGCCCGCGGACTGAATTGTCCGCTGCCCATCCTGCGGACCAAGAAGGCCCTGAACGAAATGCAGACCGGCAACGTGCTCAAGGTGCTTGCCACCGACCCGGGATCGGTCAAGGATTTCCAGGCTTTTTCCAAGCAAACGGGGAATGCGCTGATCGAGCACTCCGAAGCCGACGGAGTTTTTCGCTTCTACCTGCAGCGGAAGTAATGCCCTACCCGCCGGTTTCGGCGCGGAAGCTCCTTAACACGGCGTCGCCGATCAAGGTCTTCAGCGGATCATCGCTGGGCAGCAGAGAGCCTGCCTTGTTGAACATCGCGATGGCCTGCTTGTGCTGGCCGATTCCCTGGAGGCCGAGTCCGGCGCAGTAATACGCGCGGGGATTTCTCCAATCGTCGTCGGCCCACCGCTGGCAGGTCCTCGCCAGTCCCGCAAAATCCCTGGCGGCCTGTTGTCCTTGCGCCTGACGCATGTACACAGCCACTCGCCGGTCGCGCTGCTCGATCGGGCTGAGCGCAGGCTCGGCCGGGGCCGCGACACGTGGGGCAACGGGCGGTTGTTTTTGCGAAATGGGGGCGAAGGTCGAACGCTCCGGGGCCACTGGCTTCGGGGAACCAACCGCCGGTAACGCAGGTGCCGGCTCCGGAGCGGATGCGGCGGACGCGGCGGGCGGTGGAACACCATCGATCCGGGAAACGCGCGATTGCGGTCCGGCCGCTTCCGGCGCCGCGTCCGGCGCGCGCGCCGATTCGAAGCGTTCTGTCACCGCTGTCCAGCCCTGGTGCCAATGCTCGGGCATCGCTTGCACCGGCTCCTTCCAGCGCGCTGAGAAGATCAGGGCGCACGCCGCCAATCCAAGGGCCAGCGTGAACAGGCTCAAGTCGCCTACCGGGCCGTGCGTGACCAGGCAGTCGCGCTCCGAGTCCCATCGCGTTTCGCCCGAGCGGCTTACATGCTCCCGCGCACGCGCCATCGCCACCAGCGCGACGACCGGCAGCCACGCGCCACAGCCGCGCCACCAGACATCGGCCGCGCGCCGAATGGCGGCGCCGAACGTAAAGCGCAGTTCTTCCGGAGCATAAGAATTGCTGACTTCGTGATGCAGATAGACGCACAGCAGCCAGCGTCCGGGCGTAGTCTGGGCGTGGGTCAAAAGGAATGCCTCGACCGGTATCCAGCTCGCAGTAATCCAGATTGGGGCGAGGAGCGGATGGGAAAGGACCCCGTCGACCGCAGTGGGTACCACGCCCAGCCACGCCAGCAAACTCAGGACGGCCAGAACGGCGATGCCCCACAGCGCATAGTCGAACAGCCGCGCGAACAGGCGCATCGCCGGCTTCGGGTCGCTGACCCGCTCGGCGCTGACGCGCTTCAGTTCGGCCATGCGCAGCCGGAACAGCCATGTCGCGTCCTCGACCGGGGCACCGGTGCCCATGAAGACAGTTCGATCATGGCGCCAGCGCGGAATCATTTCTTCGACCAGGGTGATGGCCCCTTCCGGAACGGGCGGGCGCCAGATCGAGCGGCTCAATACGTGGACGACCGCGAACACGACGGCGGCTGCCCCCAGCAGGAGGCTCAGCATCGCCAGCCCGAATTTGAGAATCGGCGCGGCGTTGCCCGCGGGCAACGCGAAATACCATACCAGCAGGAACACGAATGAAACGGTGAGCAAGCCCGCGAGCTGGCCGGCGCGCGTGCGCCGGATATCGGCGAGTTGCGCGCTCCACTGCGGCGCAAGTTCAATGGCCGGTGCCGGCTTGTCGTGCGGCAAGCCAGGCGCGGAGATCGACGCACCGCCATCGAAAACCGCCCTGGCGGCAGACGCCTCGCCGTTCCGCAGCTGCCCGCCGAACGTGGTCAGCGTGGTCTCGGTGCGGACATTTTCGGCGAGTTCCGCGTCGTACTCGGCGCGCCGGGCAGGATTTCCGAGAATATGGCTGGCGTGATTGAGGAAGCGCAACGCCTCTTCCACATCGGCGTGACCGGCGCGCGTCTTGGCATAGTACCGGCGCACCAGCCGCCTGAGCGCGGCCTTGATTTCCGCCTCGGCCGCCGTCTGCGAGAGTCCAAGTGCTTCGTAGAGCGTCGGTTTCATCAGCGAATCTCTGTTGGCAAGCTAGGAGCCTGTCGGATCTAGGTGTTCGATTGCGAAACGATGAGGGAGCGAGGACAGATTTTGACGCTT
>PLYG01000485.1 GCA_003153335.1 Betaproteobacteria bacterium
TACGTGCCGCACCAGGAGATCAACGCCAACGACGACGAGCCCCTGTCGTGCGTGCTCGTGCGCAGCGGCCAGGAACCCGTTGTCGTGAACCTCGACATCCCCGTCGTGGAAAAGCCCGAAGACGTGCACTGGGTCGACAATATTCATCCGGCGCCCAAGTCGTAGACAGCTTTCATGCTCCGGCGGAGGTCCAATGCGTCCAGGCAAGAACGCGGTGCGCATCATCGTCCGGGCAGGCGCGGTGGTGAAGAACGAATTGTCCTGGCGCGTTCGCGATTCGCGTTTGCGCCAGCGGCCAGTCAAGTTTCGGAAAGAATGCATCGCGACAGCACCGAATCAACTATCCTGGTCCCGATGAAAACGTTTAGCGCACCGCCATGACCATCGAAGCATTCCTCGAAACCGCCTGGAACGATCACGCGAACCGGCCGCAGGAAGTCGCGGATCGGTTGACTGCATCGTTGCACCTGGTGCAAGCGCCCGAACACATTCCGCCTTACGTACGGCTGTTGACCCATGTGTTTGGAGAGCACCTCGGCCAGTGGGATCGCGGCATCGCCTTGCTGGAGTCACTGCGCCGCTTGCCCGCGTTCGATGGCGGCCCCGTTGTTGTCGGCGCTGTCGCCCGAGGTGTTGCGACCTTGCGCTATGCCAGCGGCGACAGCTCCGCTTTGGAGTCGCTCACCGTCGAAGATCGCGTGTCGGCATTGGCTGGGGCTGCCTCGGCATTCACCGGCCGCAACGCGTTCGCACAGGCGCTGGCAGCGTATTCCGAGGCCCTGCGGCTCGGGGATGCGGGCTTGCCTTCCGGGTCACCGGCCATCCGTGCGCTTGCGGTCGGCGGCAATAACCTGGCTGCGGCGCTGGAACAAAAGAAGGATCGCGACAGGGTCGAGACCAGGGGAATGATCGCCGCCGCGGAAGCCGGCCTCAAGTACTGGAGGCAAGCGGGCACGTGGCTGGAAGAGGAGCGGGCTGAATACAGGCTGACTCGCAGCCTGTTGCAGGGCGGCGAGCATGGCGCCGCAATCCAGAGCTCGCTGCGCTGCATCGAGGTCTGCGAGCGGAGCAACGCGCCGGCGTTCGAGCAGTTCTTCGGCCACGCCGTGCTGGCGCTCGCGCACCGCAACGCTGGAGACATCGGTTCGTTCGAGGTCTCGCGCCAGCGCGCCCTGCAACTGCTCGAGCAGGTGCCGCAGGAGGAACGGCAATGGTGCGAATCGGACCGCAGCGAACTTGGGGGCTGACTCCGTGATTTAGCGGACGGTGAATACGTGCCTGCAACGGACCGCCCGTAACGTCCCGGCATGCGTAGCTCTCGGCAAGCGATCGCAGGCGTCGTCGAATCGCTCCCGTCCCGCCGGATTGGCGGCGTACGATTCGACGGGATGGGTATCCAGGGCATTGCACCGGAGAAGCGCTGAATGACCGATACACAAGGACTACGCCGTGCGCACGCTGATGCACGCAAGACAAGCGGACATCACCACGCTGGCGGTTGACGCCATCGTCAATGCGGCGAATTNNTGGGCGGCGGCGGCGTGGACGGTGCGATTCATCGTGCCGCGGGACCGGAATTGCTGCAGGAATGCCGTCTGCTGGGAGGCTGCAAGGTGGGCGACGCCAAACTTACCAGGGGCTTTCGCTTGTCTGCGAAGTTCGTCGTCCACACCGTCGGCCCGGTGTGGCGCGGCGGAATGCGCGGCGAGCCGGCATTGCTGGCGTCATGCTATCGGCGCTCGATCGAGGTGGCGGCGGCGCATGGCGTGCAAAGCATCGCCTTTCCAGCGATCAGCACGGGCGTCTACGGCTATCCCGTCGAGCTTGCAGCCGAGGTTGCAGTACATACGGTTGCCAGTTCGCGGCCGGAGTTCCCGACCATTCAGCAAGTCGTCTTTTGCTGCTTTTCGGCGGGAGATCTCGCCGTCTATCAAGGGCTCATGCGCGCGGGGCGCATCTGAATTGACCATGGTCGTATCCAGGGCTCTGGTATGACTGCTCGAGCAGCGCGGGATCCCGGCTGCGAGCGACCGTCGCGAACTGCTGCGGGACGCGTCGCGGACGCTGTTTGGATTCGGGGGATAGGCGCCATGCAAGTCGTCGCTGCTACACTGTTCGTCCTTTCCGTGCACCATCGATGATGCGAACCCCGGCGCTCCCGTGCTTCCTTGCAATCCCGTGCGGGATGACTTTTTGGTGGGCGGTGCGCGGCGTGCCGTCAATGTGAGTGTGTCCCCGTGACCAGAGTTCTGTTCATCTGCAGCCAGAATCGGCTGCGCAGCCCGACCGCCGAACAGGTGTTTGCGCGGCATCCGGGAATTGAGTGCGCATCGGCCGGCTTGAATCGCGGCGCGGACAATCCGCTGACCGCGGAACTGGTCGATTGGGCGGAGTTGATTTTCGTGATGGAGCGTTACCACAAGACGGAGTTGTCCGCCCGCTTCGGGCGCCACCTCGGCGCCAAGCGCATTGTCTGCCTGGACATACCCGACATCTACCCATACATGGATCCCGACCTGGTCGCGCTCTTGCAGTCCAGGGTCGGCCGGTTCTTGCCGGGTTGATACGCGCGGGCATGGCAAGGTCGCCGAATCTGCTGCTAAGATTCGGCATGGATGGATTGCTGCTCGATTCCGAGCGCCCGGTCCGCGATGCATGGTTTCTCGCAGCCCACGAGACCGGGTTCGCATTGAGTGGTGTGGACTCGGACGCGTGCCTGGTGTTTGAAGATTCGGAAAGTGTCAGTCGAAACAGGGAAAAATGCGCCACGTTACCAATGCAGGTTCGTCTGACTCGCGGCCATGACGGGCAAAGTTCCGCCGCATCAACCCGCGCCATGGCTGGTTGAAACCCCTTGATCTCCGACCATGAAGTCGGCCTCGCCCGGCTGGCCGATGCGCATCGAATCGCGGAAATGTCGAGGGATTTCATCGAGTACGGACTCGGCTGGAAGTGGACGGCGGCCCGCATCCTCCTGTGCCTGCGCGATGATTCAACCAATGTGGCGGTCGCGCGCGAAGGCGACGATCTGACCGGGTTCGCCATCATGCAGTACAAGGAAGAAGAAGCGCATTTGTTGCTGTTCGCGGTCAGCGCTGCGCATCGTCGACAAGGTGTGGGATCGGCGTTGCTGTCCTGGCTCGAGGAGACGGCGCTGACTGCGGGAGTCGGCTTGATTTACCTCGAAGCCAGGACGCGGAATGCGGAAGCGAGGGCGTTTTATCGCCAGCATGGGTACAGCGAGATCGCGCGCGTTCGCGGCATGTACCGGGGCGTGGAAGACGGCGTGCGCATTGCCAAGGACTTATGGGTGCTACTTTGAGCGGCGGGCCGACGGCGTGTGGACTGTTGCTTGCCGGTATCGTGGCGGTATCGCACGCCCTTGCGGCGGGGAAGGACGGTCCGTCACGGCCGCCGGCTCCGCGCTGCGCGTGGGAGAAGATCGCCGATGCGGCGGTCGGCCTCGAAGCCTGGGTGCAACGCTGCGACTTCGGCTTCCGGAAGATCGATTTTCTGTTCATGGGCAACACTCTTGCCATCCGGTACTCCGATGGCGGCGACCCGGATCCCCTGATCGAGGTCCTCGACTTGCTCCCCGGTGAAACGCCCGGGACGGGCGTCAAGCGCCTGTTCGCCGCACACACCGACAAGGCGCTCGCCGCGCGCTGCGTGATGGCGCCCTATCGCGGGGACAACCCGTCGGCCGGTGCGAAGCGCTATACGTTCGTTCCCAACGCCGTGTATCGGAAGCAACTCAGGGCGAAGGCCGACCCGAATGAGATCGGCGACCCGCCCTGCGGCGAGTGGGGCGAAGCACCGGACGGAATACAGTATTTCGAGGTGCGGCCGGCCAGCAAGGCGCGCAAGGTGCTCTTTGTGCGGGTGGGTCAGGACGAACCGCTGTTCGACGAAAAGTCATTGCGGCTGATCGAGCCGTCGCAACGGTAGCGGGTGGACCGAATGCGTGCGCTGGGTTAAATTCGCGATCATGGAATACACGCCAATCAATATCTGCCAGAAGCTCGGCAAGTTCGCGGAGCTCTGGTCGCCCAAAGTCATCGCGCAACTGAATGACTACCAGTTCAAGCTGGTCAAGCTGCAAGGCGAGTTCGTGTGGCACAGCCACGCCGACACCGATGAAGTGTTCCTGGTCGTCGTTGTGAGACGGTATGTGACTCTGAACGCGGGTTCCCGAACCGAAGGATCATCATGGACTACACCGTCGCACTACTGAGCATAGCCGGTGCAATGGTCATCGGCGCGATGAGCCCGGGGCCGAGCTTTCTGATGGTGGCGCGAACCGCCGTCGCGTCGTCTCGTGCGCATGGCGTTGCGGCTGCGCTGGGAATGGGCGCGGGCGGCGTGCTGTTTGCGCTGGCCGCACTGTCGGGATTGCAGGCAGTCCTGGTAGCAGTTCCCGCGCTGTACGTTTTCCTCAAGGCAGTCGGCGGCGTCTACCTGATTTATCTGGGATACCGGATCTGGCGCCGTGCGGCGCGGCCTCTGGCGCTCATGGCAGGTTCGGGACCTCTGCCCGCGCGGCAATTAGCGCGCTCGTTCCTGCTGGGATTCGGCACCCAGGTCAGCAATCCCAAGACCGCCATCGTGTACGCCAGCATCTTTGCCGCACTGTTGCCGCGCGTGGTGCCGGCGTGGTTCTTCGCGGCCGTGCCGTTGATCGTTTTTGCGATCGAAACGGGCTGGTATTCGATCGTTGCGTTCGCGCTGTCGACCGCCGCGCCGCGCGCCGCCTACTTGCGCTACAAGGTATGGATAGATCGCGCAGCCGGTGGGGTGATGGCGATGCTGGGGGTGAAGCTGGTCGGGTCCGCCGCGGATGTTTAGTCCGCTCTGCAAGCTTGCGAAGAAGAACGAGGTTGGACAGCGAGGCCGGAATATTGGAAACTCTCCGCCTTTGCATCGCACTGTCGTAACGGGAGATCACCATGTCTGTCGAGCTCTGGCTGCCGTTTGTCCCGTCGAGCCCAACGCTGTCGGCACCTGCCGGTATTCACTACAAGGAGTCGCCACGATGCGCCGAACAGCC
>PLYG01000107.1 GCA_003153335.1 Betaproteobacteria bacterium
GCCAGCACGGCGACGCGCCGGGCGAGACCGGCATAGTCATGCCGGAGCCGCGCACCGATGGCCACGGCAGGCAAGGCGGGAAAACGCCGCGCGCTGCGCGAGAGCAGAATCGAGAGATTGTGTGCCGGAGATGCGGCGTTGATGTTCAGGGTGGGATCCGCGCTGTTTGGTGCCAAGTAATCGGGGGCTGCCATGTGGGGACCATGCCCGCCGCGTTTACGGGCATTATCGCCCAAATGCTGTCGCTGTTTGCGCAGGAACGAGACGTCCGGCGAAGTTGCCAAGCGCGGATGGAGCAGGGCAGGGGACCTCGCGCCTGCGTAGTTTCCCGCTATGCACAACGCAGCCTTTCGACCAACATCCTCGCCACACTACCGAGCAAGGAATGTCATGTCGAGTCTCGACGAAAAACAAGCGCGCAGCTACATGCACCAGTTGCTCGGGGCGATGAAGGAAGCTGGTGGCTCCGACCTGTTCATCGCCAGCGATTTCCCCCCCAGCATCAAGGCGCACGGGCGCATGGCGCCGCTGACCAACCAGAAGCTCCCGGCGGAAGTCACGCGGCAGCTCGCCGAGTCGATGATGAACGAGCGGCAGCGCGCCGAATTCGAGAAGGACCTCGAATGCAATTTCGCGATTTCGATACCCGGCCTCTCCCGGTTTCGCGTGAATGTCTTTATGCAGCAGCAAAACGTCGGCATGGTCATGCGCACCATCCCCGCCGAGATTCCGAATTTCGAGTCACTGGGCTTGCCGGAGATTCTCAAGGAGGTGGTCTTGGCCAAACGTGGCCTGGTGCTGGTGGTCGGGGCGACCGGGTCGGGCAAGTCGACGTNNATCACCGTCGAGGATCCGGTGGAATTCGTGCACCCGTCCCTGAACTGCCTGGTGACGCACCGCGAGGTCGGGGTGGACACGCATAACTGGCAAAACGCCCTGAAAAACGCGCTGCGCCAGGCGCCCGACGTCATCCTCATCGGGGAGATACGCGATGCGGAAACCATGGAACATGCGATCGCCTTTTCCGAGACCGGCCACCTGTGCCTGGGCACGCTGCACGCCAACAGCGCCAGCCACACCATGGACCGGATCGTCAATTTTTTCCCCGAGGAGCGGCGCAACCAGTTGCTGATGGACCTTTCGGCCAACCTGCGCGCCATCGTCTCCCAGCGCCTGGTGCGGACAATAGACGGCAAAGGCCGCAAGGCGGCCATCGAGATCCTGATCAACACGCCGACCATTGCGGAGCGCATTTTCAACGGGGACTTCAAGGAACTCAAGGACATCATGGGCAAGTCCAGGGAACTCGGGATGCGCACCTTCGACTGGGCGCTTTTCGAACTGTATAACGAGGGACATATCTCCCATGAAGAGGCCCTGCGCAATGCGGATTCGGCAAACGAATTGCGCCTGAACATCAAGCTGAAGAGTCCGCGGGGCGAGCCGCGCGCGGCGTCCGGGATGGCGCTTGCCATGCATGAAGAGGAAGAGGTCAATCCCGAGGAAGTGGAGGAGCAGCGGAAAAGTGAAATGCTCAGGCAGCAGGAGAAAAAACGCCAGATGGAGCAGGAAAAACTGAGAAAGGAGCACGAGGCCTACAAGCTGATGCAGGAACGAAGGCGCCAAAAGGAGGACGAGCAACTGCAACAACTGCAGATGGACAAGAGTCTGCGGCTTGATGCGGCGCTTCAGTCGATCGAGAGGCAGCAGCCAGCAAGGTAGCGGGTTCAGGAAAACGGTTCCGCGCTCATTCCGGGGCGCCCCGACTGTTCTTCGTTCGCTTGGCGCGCGATAAGCGATAGAATCGGGGCCATGGAGAACGCCCTGGAAGTCACGGCGCAACTCGCCGATTTCTGTGCCGGCATTCGTGTCGAAACACTGCCGCCGGAGGTCGTGCGCCGGGCGCGCCTGCTGATCCTGGATTTGGCGGGAAACATGGTGCGCGCGCGCCACGACGCGGAAAGTACGCCGGCTGTGCTGGCAATGGCGCGGGCGATGGGCTTTACCGGGGGCAGCGCGCGCGTGTTCGCCGACGCGCAGGGGTATACGGCCGCCGGCGCCGCGCTGGTCAACGGCGTGATGGCGCATTCGCTGGATTTCGACGATACGCACGCAGCAGGCACCTTGCATCCGGGCGCGCCGGTAATTCCCGCTGCGCTGGCTGCCGGTGAAATGGTGGGCGCAGCAGGCGCCGATGTGCTCGCGGCGATTGTTGCCGGCTACGAGGTCACGTGCAGGATTGCGGTCGCATTGCCGGCCGGCGACCATTATCAGCGTGGCTTTCACCCGACTGCGACGTGCGGCGTGTTCGGCGCCGCGGCGGCGGCGGCGCGCGTGTTCGGGCTGGATAGGGCAGGGGTCGCCTCGGCGCTGGGGATTGCGCTCAGCCAAAGCGCAGGCAGCCTGCAATTCCTCGCCAACGGCGCATGGACCAAGCGCTTTCAGGTCGGCTGGGCCGCGATGGGCGGGCTGGTCGCGGCGACGCTCGCGCGCGAGGGCTTCAAGGGCGCCACGGCGGCGTTGGAAGGCAAGCACGGGTTTTTTGCCGCGTATGCGCCGCATCCGGTCCCCGGGCGTGCGGTGCAGGACCTGGGTACCGTGTTCGAGTTGATGGCGACCGCGGTAAAGCCCTATCCATCGTGCCGCTACGGGCATGCCGGGATCGATGCGGTGCTGGCATTGCGCGCCCAGCATGATTTCAAACCTGCAGACATCGATCGCGTGACCTATGGGCTGTCGCACGCCGGAATGCTGCTGGTGGGCGCCCCGGCGGACAAGAAGGCCAACCCGCAGAATGTCGTCGACGGCCAGTTCAGCGGTCCCTTTGTGCTCTCGGCGGCGCTGGCCACCGGTGCGATGAACTGGGACAGTTACAAGCTGCTGCAGGACGCCGCGATTCGCGGCCTGCTGCCCAAGGTGCACTGCGAGCATGATCCGGAAATCGAGGCCGAATTCCCTGCCAACATGTCCGGAAGAGTCACCATAGAGTCCCACGGCAAATCGTTTACCCGCAAGGTGGTGGTACCCAAGGGTGAGCCCGGCAATTTCCTGACCGAAAATGAACTGCGCGCGAAGTTCGCGAGCCTGGCCGACCCGGTGCTCGGCGCCAGCCGCGCGGCTGCTCTGGCCGGCACCATCCTCGATTTCGATCGCCTGCCCGACGTGTCGCCGGTGTTGCGTTTTGCAAGCCAGACGGCCTGATGCCGTTCAGGAAGATGAGTGACCGCCGCTTCTTGTCGTCCGCACGACGGCCGGGACGACAAACTATGGGATTCGCGCGACGTGCGTTTCCGTACCGCTCGGTAAGCCGACGGTATCCACATGAGTGAATTTCGTGGGGAACCCAGCGATGCAACACGCCATTGACGCCTACCGGGAAATCCGCGACGCCGTGCGCGCGCTATGCGCAGAATTTCCCGACGAATATTTTCGCAAGATAGACCAGGAGCGCGGCTATCCCGAGGCGTTTGTCGATGCGTTGACGCGCGCCGGCTGGCTGGCCGCGCTGATTCCGGCGGAGTATGGGGGCTCGGGCCTGGGCTTGACCGAAGCCTCGGTGATCATGGAAGAAATCAATCGCTGCGGCGGCAACGCCGGCGCCTGCCACGGCCAGATGTACAACATGGGGACGCTGCTGCGGCATGGGTCCACGGCGCAAAAGGAGCAGTACCTGCCCAGGATCGCGACCGGCGAACTGCGCCTGCAGTCGATGGCGGTCACCGAGCCCGGCACCGGCACCGACACGACCAAGCTCAAGACGACCGCGGTAAAAAATGGCGATCGCTACGTGGTCAATGGCCAGAAGGTGTGGATCTCGCGGGTCCAGCATTCGGATCTGATGATCCTGCTGGCGCGCACCACGCCAGTGGCGGACGTCCGCTCCAAGTCGGAGGGCATGTCGATTTTCCTTGTCGACCTGAAGCAGTCCGTCGGCAACGGACTCACCGTGCGGCCGATACTCAACATGGTCAATCATGAAACCAATGAACTGTTTTTCGACAACCTCGAAATCCCCGCCGAGAACCTGATCGGCGAAGAGGGCAGGGGCTTCAAGTACATTCTGGATGGACTTAACGCCGAACGCACGCTGATCGCCGCCGAGTGCATCGGCGACGGCTACTGGTT
>PLYG01000342.1:0-3089 GCA_003153335.1 Betaproteobacteria bacterium
ATTCGATCAGCGCCTTGCCTGGTGATGCGCAACTTCTTCCTCGGCCTGGGTAGGCTGGTGTCTGCGGCGCATCGCGTCGGCGGTTTTTGGTGGTGACTCGCCCAATGCTTGGCACTGCGCGCAGGCGAGCCGCGCAAGATCGGCATTTTCGGGCACTCGACGTTGCAAATGCGCAGTTGACGAGGGTGCCGCGCCCGCGGATACTTGGGATCGTGTGCTTGAAATTCCTATCCTTCGCCCGGATTGCGCCCGCAGGAAGTCCCCCGCCCTGAAAGAAGTGGCCTTGGGCCATTGGGGGGCGCTTCGCTTCGTCCGGGATGTCAGGCGCGCCGAATGAACTGGAACGCGATTCCCGAGATCGCGAGCGCCAGGAGAAGAAGGCCCGGATGCCCCAAGATCGGAACCGGAACCTGGACTGCCTGGACTGAGGACACTGCGTCGATGGTGAGCGAATACGATGTACCTCCGGCACATATGGTCGGGAGGACCCCCGTATCCTGGCTGTAAACGGAGATCTCGAAGAGCCCGGTCTGGGTGGGCTGGCCGCTGAGAACGCCGGTATTCAGATCGACTGAAAGGCCGTTGGGCAGCCCCACCGCGCTGATCTGGTACGGCCCCGTTCCGCCGCTGGTAATCAAAGTCACCAGGCTGTAATTCTGGTTGAGCACGCCGTTGGGAATCGAAGATGGGCTGATCGTGATCGTCGCGCTGCATGCCGCCTCGTTGACGATGAAGGCCCATCGGACGAAGCCGGTGCAACCATTGGCATCGGTCGCCGTCAGCGATTCATTGACAAAACTGTGAAACGGAGGCGCCGTCGGAGTTCCCGAGAAGGCAAACTGGCCCGTCGCGAGGTTCGATGTTAAGGCGAGGAGGCCAGGATGGGGGGGGTTGTTCGGCGTTGCGACGATGCTCAAGTAGGGGAGCGCCCCTCCAGTCACGGTACCAATCAGCGAATAGGCATCACCCACCCTTCCCACGGGGGCGGAAAGGGGATTGACTGTGATCGTCGGGCAAGCAGCGGCAAGTGCCTGGCCGCCACAAAAGGCGAGCACAATGATGGATAAAGAAACTCGCACGCATCCTCGGAGCTTCATTTGGATCCTCCCTGATATCAAGCGGGGTTCCGCTTGAGTAGTTATGACTAAATACATGTAATTTTGGCGATATATACTTGAAAGCACTACCGTTGTCAAACCGCAGCCTTGTCCAATATAGTTTGAGCACAGGCCCGGATGAAGGCGCATCGCGCCGTAATCGGGGAATGATTTCGCGATATCACTGCACCCGGATTGCGCTTCGCTTCATCCCGGCTACGCTTGCTGGATACCTTTGGCGGGGCAGCGCATTTCTAGCCGCGCGTGCGGGATGTGCCGTTGACTGGGGTGCCGCACCCAAGGACACTTGGGGTCATGCGATTGAATTTCCTATCCTTCTTGACGGGCAGATGATCCGCGGTTAGTCTCGCGGCTGAGCCTCGGCATAGGGCGGCTCGCGCTGGGGAGAGATGATGGTAAGCAGGAAGGCGCGCGCTACGCGGTGAGCGGCCATCCCATCTCGAATCCCACCTTGGCGGGCAGTCGGCAGGCTGGGCACTGTAGCCCCGCCGGCAGCAAAGCCCCGCACGGTGTGCTCGCGTCGCTCAGGGGAAGTCGCCATGATGGTGGAGTTGTGTCAAGGTCCTGATCCGCATCCCCGGCAACCGCGCCTGCCGGCGCCACCGCTGGCAACCGACACCCACTTCCACATCCTCGGGCCGGCCGCCCGGTATCCTTACTTCGCCGAGCGGGAGTACACGCCGCCGGACGCGCTTCCGGCAGCGTGTCGCCATCTGTTCCAGACACTCGGCATCGGACGCGCGATCATCGTGCAGCCGAGCGCGTACGGCGCCGACAACCGGTGCGCGATGGACGCCGCGGCCGAGCTCGGCGTGCCGGCTCGCGTCGTCGTGGTCGTCCCGTACGACACGCCGGACAAGGAACTTGCGCTGCTGCATGCGGGAGGCGCGCGCGCCGTCCGTTTCATCGTCGCCCATGCGGGCGGTCTGCCGCTAGCCGATCTCGAGCGGTTTTCCGCTCGGGCCAGGGATCGGGGCTGGCACATCCAGCTGTTGCTGCACGCCAGCGACCTCGTCTCCCTCGAGCCGCGACTGGCCAGGTTGCCGTCGGACTTCGTCATCGACCATATGGCCTTCATCAAGCCGGCCGAAGGCGGGATCGAGCAGCCGGCGTTCCAGGCGCTGCTGCGCCTGCTCCGGGGCGGGCGTTGCTGGGTCAAGTTTTCGGGCGCCTACCGCCAGACGGACGAGGCCCCGCCCTATCCCGGTCTGCTCCCCTTCGCGCGCACGCTGGTGGAGGCGCGGCCGGATCGCCTCCTCTGGGGCAGCGACTGGCCGCATGCCGTGTTCAAGGGGAAGATGCCGAACACGACCGACCTGTTCGACTTGCTCGGCGACTGGGCGCCGGACGAGAAAACGCGACAGCGCATCCTCGTCGACAATCCGGCTGCACTTTTTGGTTTCTAGCCGTGCCGCAGGACAACGCAGCCGCAGCCCCCGGGACGGCGCCGATGTTGGCGCAGAAGGCCCCCGGTCCGCATCACTGAATTCAACGCGCAAGCCAACAGCGAACAAAGGAGGAGAAAGATGAAGGATTCGAATCGCAGAAGATTTATCGCCCGCGGGCTGGGTATTGCAGCGGCAGCGGGTGCAGGCGCGGCGGGCCTCACCTTGGGCGCACGCCCGGCGCGGGCGGCGGGGCAGCCGGTCGTGCTCAAGCTCGCTCATCCGGACACACCCATCCACCCGTCCACCCGTCGCAGGAGCTCGCCACGCACTTTGGCAAGTTGGTCGAGGAGCGCACCGGGGGATCGGTCAAGATTCGCGTGTTCGCGGGAGGCCAGCTCGGCAGCGAGGTCAATATCGTCTCCGGGCTCACGACCGGCATCGTCGACCTGGCCATGCACACCACGGGCTTTCTGGAAAATTTCTTCCCCCGCATCCAGGCGATCGATCTACCGTTTCTGTTCAAGGACTCCGCCTCGGCGGAGCGTGTCCTCGACGGCCCGATCGGGCAGGAGCTGCTCAACGA
>PLYG01000342.1:3110-3479 GCA_003153335.1 Betaproteobacteria bacterium
CGGAACTCTACATCGCGCTGTCGCAGGGCACGGTCAACGGCTACGAGCTGCCCTTCATCGCGGTGGTCTCGACGAAACTGGTGGAAGTGACCAAGTATGTCAGTGTCACCAATCACGTCTACAACGGCGGGGCGTTCATGGCGAGCAAGATCCGCTTCGACACCCTCACGCCGAAAGAGCAGGAGGTGATCCGCGAGACGGTGAAGGAAATCCAACCCGGCTGGCGCAAGCTCATCGCCGAGAAGTCGGTCGAGAACCGCAAGATCTGCGAGCAACGGGGCCTGCTCGTGAACGATATCGACTACCCCGCTTTCAGGGCGGCGATGCAGCCGGTGTACGCCGAATTCCGCGAAAAGATCGGCGCCGAGT
>PLYG01000549.1 GCA_003153335.1 Betaproteobacteria bacterium
CTTGCCGACGCGCTCTATCGCCGCGCTGACTGGCGATGGGCGCAAAATGGTGGCGCTACGGTCACGCACGGGTGGAAGCCAGAAAGCGGATTTTTGAAATGGCGATGGGAAGGTTACGACGAGGCGCTTGTGCTGTATATCCTGGGACTCGGCTCGCCCACTCATCCGCTGCCGGAGAGCAGCTACGCAGCGTGGACCTCCACTTACGAGTGGAAAAGCTGTTACGGATACGATTATCTTTATGCGGGGCCATTGTTCACGCACCAACTCTCCCATATCTGGGTCGACTTTCGCGGTATCCAGGACACCTTAATGCGTGCCAAGGGCATCGACTATTTCGAGAACAGCCGGCGCGCGACCTATGTGCAACGTGAGTACGCCATCGATAACCCGCTCAAGTTCGCACACTACGGCGGGCATTGCTGGGGACTGACCGCGAGCGAAGGACCCGGTCCGGACACCATCAACGTGGCCGGGATCGAGCGCCAGTTCTTCGATTACGTGGGGCGCGGCGTGCCGTACGGACCCGACGACGGCACCCTTGCACCGTGGGCCGTCGTGGCGTCGCTGCCATTCGCACCCGAAATCGTGCTGTTCGCGCTCCACCATTGCATTCATCAGAAAAAGTTGACCGAGTTCAACTCCTACGGCTTCAAAGCATCATTCAACCCCTCGCACCCGGGAAAGTCCGGCAATCCTTATGGTTGGTGGGTCTCACCATGGCATTTCGGGCTCAATCAGGGGCCGATCGTTTTGATGATCGAAAATTATCGTACCGGCCTGTTATGGCGACTGATGCGAAAGTGCCCATACATTGCCAAAGGCTTGCGGCGAGCGGGTTTCACGGGAGGTTGGCTATGAAGACCTTCTGGACCAAGTTAAATGATCTGCGCTCAATGCGGTTCAGACGAGATGGTTTCGATAATCGGACACGGCACATTCGCCGCCGAGTGCTCGCATTCGTGCAACAGATGACGAAGCGTTCGACGCATGCGTTGGAGATCGGCGAGCTTGGTTTCGATTTGTTCGACACGGGCGGCGGCAATCGCACGGATGGATTTCCGGTCGGTACCGTCTTGCAGGGTCAGCAAGCCGGCGATTTCGTCGAGGGAGAACCCGAGGTCCTGAGCCCGCTTGATGAAGCGAATGCGACCGACGATTGCGACCGGGTACTGCCGGTAGCTGCCTTTGCTTTCAGGTATCGGCAGGAGCGCTCGCACTTGATAGTAGCGAATGGTCTCCACGCCCACCTCCGCAGCTTTGGCGAGACGTCCGATGGTGAGGGTTTCGACACGAACAGGTGACATGAAGAAATCGCTTGACTCTGGGGTTGGGTACGGAGTTTAGACTAAAATTGTTCTATTGAACAGAAGGAGAGCGTCATGGTAATTCCGATCCGCGTGCATAGGGCCGAACATGGGGCACCCGCGGCCGATACGCAGCCAGGCGGGCATCCTCGCGCATGCTGCTGCGGCAGCAACCCTTCATCTGTGGCGACGAGCGGGGTCGTCGGCGCGGAACCCGCACCCTTGATTGACCCGGTCTGCGGGATGACGGTCACCGCGCAATCTCCCCACAGCCATGCGCACGAAGGACGGCTCTACTACTTCTGCTGCGCGAAATGCAAATCCCGGTTCAGCGCCGATCCCGGCCAATTCCTTGGACCCAAGTCTCCCCCGGAACTAGCCCCGCCGGCCCCGGCGGGTGCAATTTACACCTGCCCGATGCACCCCGAGGTCCGCCAGGATCATCCGGGCAGTTGTCCCAAATGCGGGATGGCGCTGGAGCCTGAGATGCCCAGCCTCGACGACGATGACAACCCAGAACTGCGCGACTTTCAGCGGCGGTTCTGGTGGACGCTGCCACTGACAGGTATCGTCTTTGTGCTGGCCATGTTCGGCCATCGACTGCAGTGGATGGACATGGCAACCCAAAGCTGGGTCGAAATGGCGCTGACGATACCCATCGTGCTGTGGGCAGGTTGGCCGTTTTTCGTGCGCGGCTGGCAGTCTGTCGTCAATCGCAGCCCGAACATGTGGACGCTGATCGGCCTGGGAACTGGGGCTGGGTTCGCCTACAGCGTGGTGGCAACTATCGCGCCCCAGGTGTTTCCGGCTTCGTTCGTCTCGATGGGCCGCGTCGCCGTGTATTTCGAAGCGGCAGCGGTGATCATCTCGCTGACTTTGATGGGTCAGCTGCTGGAACTGAAAGCGCGCTCGCAGACTTCGGCTGCCATCAAGTCCCTGCTCGGCCTTGCACCCAAGACCGCCCGACGTATTCGCACGGATGGCAGCGAGGAAGACGTGCCGCTGACGCATGTGCATGTCGGCGACACGTTGCGCGTCCGCCCCGGGGAAAAGGTGCCCGTGGACGGTGTCGTGGTCGAAGGCACCAGCGCGGTCGATGAATCCATGATTTCCGGGGAACCGATGCCCGTGACCAAGCGCGCGGGCGACAAAGTGATCGGCGCGACTCTCAACACCAATGGCGCGTTGGTGATGCGTTCCGAACGAGTCGGATCAACCACCGTGCTCGCGCAAATCGTACAGATGGTCGTGCAAGCGCAGCGCTCCCGGGCGCCGATGCAACGGATGGCCGATGTGGTGGCGGGCTACTTCGTCGTGTCTGTGGTGGCTATCGCGTTGCTGACGTTTTTCGGCTGGGGGTTGTTCGGGCCGGAGCCAAGCTGGGTGTACGGCCTCATCAACGCGGTAGCGGTTCTGATCATTGCCTGCCCCTGCGCGCTGGGCTTGGCGACGCCGATGTCCATCATGGTGGCGACTGGGCGAGGCGCGACGCAGGGCGTGCTGTTCCGCGATGCGGCTGCGATCGAGAATCTGCGCAAGGTCGATACTCTGATCGTCGACAAGACCGGCACGCTGACCGAAGGCAGGCCGGCGTTCGACCGGGTGGTTCCCGCACCTGGCCATGATGCCGACGAGGTGCTGCGGCTCGCGGCAAGTCTCGACCAAGGCAGTGAGCACCCTCTGGCCGAAGCTATCGTGCGCGCGGCCCGTGAGCGAGGACTTGCACTGGACAAGCCGGAAAACTTTGAATCAAGTTCGGGCATCGGTGTGCGCGGACAGGTCGCGGGGCGTCAGCTCGCCCTCGGCAATACGGCACTGATGCAGCAAATTGGCGTCACGGTGGACAGCCTGGTTGCACAGGCTGAAGCCCTGCGCGCCGAAGGCGCCAGCGTGATGCATCTCGCGGTCGACGGGAAGCTCGCGGGTCTGCTCGCGGTGTCCGATCCAATCAAGAGCAGTACCCAAGAAGCGTTGACCGCACTCAAGGCCGCCGGACTGCGCATCGTGATGGCTACCGGCGACGGGCTGACCACCGCAAAAGCGGTCGGCGCCCGCCTCGGCATCGATGAAGTGCATGGTGAGGTCAAACCCGCCGACAAGCTGACGCTGGTCGAGAAGCTGCAGAAAGAAGGCCGTGTAGTGGCCATGGCGGGCGATGGCATTAATGACGCCCCGGCGCTCGCGAAGGCCGATGTCGGGATCGCGATGGGCACGGGTACCGACGTGGCGATGAACAGTGCGCAGGTCACGCTGGTCAAGGGAGACTTGCGCGGGATCGCCGTGGCGCGCGCTCTGTCGGAAGCCACGGTGGGCAACATGAAGCAGAACCTGATGTTTGCCTTCCTCTACAACGCGCTGGGCATCCCCATCGCTGCCGGCGTGCTGTATCCGCTCACCGGTTGGTTGTTATCTCCGATGATTGCCGCAGTGGCGATGAGCTTCAGCTCGGTATCGGTGATCGGGAATGCCTTGCGTTTGCGCGGAAGCAGGCAGGCGCTCAGATAGCTTGACGAGGAAAGCTCATGAACCGAAACACACTTGCATGGGCGCTTGCGCCTATGAGCGTTTCCAGGCACGCAGAGGTCGTCGATATTCAATGAATCGGCGGAGCCTGTTATTTGCGACACTGGGGCTCGGGTCCGCCGCAGCGGCCTGGCAATTCTGGCCGGATGAGGGGTTGTGGAATCCGTGCCGGCCGCTGCCGTTGCCGGAGGATATCGCCAACCATGAAATGGTACGAGAGGCGTGGGCCGGCCTCGATCCGGTCAAGGTATGGGATGTCCATGTCCATCTGTTTGGGGTGGGGGGTGCGGGCAGCCGGGTGTGGGTAAATCCCGCGATGCGAAGCGTCTTCCACCCGTTTGAATTCATCCACACACAGTTTTATGCGAACGCCGCTTGCCTGGCAGGCAGTGGCGAAGAGGCGGACAGGGCATACACCACGCGGTTGACCACACTGCAGAACGGCCTGGCGCCCGGCGTGCGGTTGATGCTGCTGGCAATGGATTACTTCTACGACGAGTCGGGCAACCGCGTGCCCTCGCGCACGGTGTTTCAGGTACCCAACGACTACGCTGCCGCAGTTGCAGCGCAGCACGCAGGGCGCTTCGAATGGATTGCCTCGATTCATCCTTATCGCGCGGATTGCGTGGAGGCGCTTGAATGGGCGATAGCGCACGGCGCACGGGCGGTCAAATGGATTCCCTCGGCGATGGGAATCGATCCCGCGTCACCCGCGTGCGATCGCTTTTACGACGCGCTGACGCGACTGGACGTTCCGCTGCTGACCCATGGCGGGTACGAGCATCCGCTGATCGGCAGCGGAACGCTGCAGGAATTCAACAATCCGCTCACGTTACGCCGGCCGCTGGAGCACGGCGTGCGGATGATCGTGGCGCATTGCGCGAGCACGGGCGCGAGCATCGACACGGACCAGGGCGTCCACGGGCCGGAGGTAGAGAACTTTGCATTGTTTACGCGCTTGATGGACGACCCACGCTACCACGGCAAGTTGTATGGCGATATCGCTGCATTGACTGAGTCAAGCCGCGTCGGCCCGCTGCTCAGGTACGTAATTCAGAGGAGAGACTGGCAGGACCGCCTGTTGAACGGATCGGATTACCCACTCCCGGGCTACCTGCCGGGAGTTTCCGTGAAGCATTTGATTGATGAACGCTTCATCACGGCGGCGCAGGGCCAGGTCTTGCGCGAGATCCGCCTGTATAACCCGTTGCTGTTCGACTTCGTGCTGAAGCGCCACATGGCGGCAGAGGGGACTCGGTTCGCTTCCTCGGTATTCCAAACCGCGGGATTTTTTAATAGGGCCAAGATGGGCAGTGTCAGATAAGAGCCACAGAAACACCTCACGTCCCCGCATCCTGTTGCATCTGCGGCTGAGGCGGGCGGTCTTTGATCCTCATCAAGAGGCTCGATGAGTAACCCTGTAACGTAGTTGGTGCATTTGATTGCCCTCCGGTTTGCCACTGAGCGTCGATGTCGAGGCGCGGCCGCAAACGTAGCCAATGCACAAGAGTCAGCAAATCATGTCGCTCACTTTTTACCTCATCACCGCGCCTGCAAGTAATACCATTTGTGGACGGTAAGACTTCTGAGGTTCACCGATGAACAGCAGCACGCTTACGATAGAGGGCCAGGTCACGATTCCGAAGCGCCTGCGCGATTGCCTCGGCCTCTCGCCGGGGGACAAGGTACGCTTTGAGTACACCGAGGACGGCGCGGTGCGCATCATGGCGCCGCGCCAGCCCGGCCCCGGCAAGGACAGGAAAACGAGCCGGTTCTCGACACTGCGCGGCTATGGCGACGACGCCGGCGACCCGGATTCAAAGCCGGAAAAAATGATCCTGGTCGATTCCTGCGTCGTCATCGACGTGCTGGAGAACGATCGCAAATGGGCCGACTGGTCGCAGACGCAGCTCGAAACCTGGAATGCTCGTGGCCCGCTGCTTACGCGCGACCGGCGGCGCTATGCCGCGTATTTTCCGACGCTGACTCAGGTGGTACCCGAGGCAGGCTGAATTCAGAGTCGCAGCTTTTTTTGGATTCTAAATTAGGGACTGGAAGCATGGCGAAATGTAGTTCACACACAGGTAGGCCGTGGTGAGCCAGAGCGAACAGCCCTATTCGTAACCCGCCTCACGTTGGTGTCGCAGCGCCAGAATGACCACTGTATCGATGACCTCCAGCCAATCGTACAAAGCGACGTAACCTGTACGTCCGCGGGCGATGACCAGTTCGCGCATGCCCGCTTCGGCCGGACGGCCGATCAGGGGATGACGTTCCAGTACCGAAACCGCCTCCACAATGGCTCCGGCCGCTTCAAGGGCCGCCTCGGGGTCATGCTCCGCGAGAAAATCCTGCAACCGCTCCAGGTCGAGAACCGCGCCAGGCGCGTACGTGATGCGCGCCACGGCGCTACTTCAGAAGTTTCCTCGCCCGAGGACGGGCCGCCTTGCCGCCCCCTGCCCGGGCGAGCAGCCACTTATGCACATCGGCGGCTTCCATCACCTGGCCATAGCGGGCCACTTCCTGCCGCGCTTTCAAAGCCGAGGCAACAAATGCGCCGCGGGTTTCTTCGCGAGAGGTCTGAGCGGCGAGCGCATCGATCATGAACGCATGGGGCGACTTGCCGCTGGCCGCAGCCAGATCGTTGATGCGCGTCTTCAGTTCTTGCGGCAACTTCAGTGTCACGGCGGGCATGTTGGCGTCCATCTGAGAAAAAGTACTACCATGGTATTACCCGATTCGCCATACGTCAACGTGCCGCCCCTCCGATCGCCGCAACGATCTTCTGCGCCTCGACCGACAGTCGTAACTCGGGCGAGTATGTCGATCATTGGAGCCGCGCTCTTTGAGCATTCTTCGCCTAGACAACTGTACCGTATAAGGTACACTCCGCGTATGGCAAAGCCGGGGTCGAAAATCGACCTGGCCGAGAAACGATTCAAGGAGTGAAAACATGGCGAAAAGTAACCCGCACACGGGCAGCCGCTTCGAAGACTTCCTGAAAGAAGAAGGTATTTACGACGAGGTGCAGGCCCGCGCACTCAAGCGCGCCCTGGCCGAGCAGATAGGAGAAGGCATGCAGGCTGCCAGCCTCACCAAGACCGCCATGGCCTCGAAGATGTCCACTAGCCGCTCGCAGCTTGACCGCGTGCTCGACCCCGACAATCTTTCGATTCAGTTGGATACGCTTATCAAGGTTGCTCGCGCCGTGGGCAAGGTGGTGGAAATCAAAATCAGCAAGACGCCACGCGCGCTCGGCGCGAGGTGAATATCGGTAGGTGCGATATACGGTGAAATGGTGCAGCCGTCAGCGCGACGCGGACCTCATCGAGGCAATAACCACCTGCGTCTCCACGGACACCCGAGTCACTCGCAAGGGGATGCGCGGGAACTCGCGCTTCAGGTTCAGCGCGCATTTCTCGCGATAGACCGGATCGTGCAGGACGCCGTAGACGTAGTGAAAAATTGCTTCCTTGGTAATTGGGTGCTTGGGTTTGGCGCGGCCACGCTGATATTGTTTCTTGAACTGGTCTAGGGCCCAGTCGGTGATATTGTCGGCTCGCTGTCCGTTCTCATCAAAGCGATACAGGGCAAGAACTTGTGCCGCACTCGGCATGAACACGTCCTTGTTCGGCAGATCTTGGAATGCAATCACGCCGAACGCGGAACGCTCTTCTGCGGCAAAGCAGAATGCACTATTCGCGCCGGCTTTCGGTCCATATAACTGCGGAACCTGATAAACCATTTCATTGAGCTGGCGACTAAAGTACAGGCATCGCTTGACGAAGGGGCGATAATAGCTATTGACGATGCAATCGGAATTAAATTCGTAGAGAACGCCTTTGCGAAGATCGTTCTTGACCGCCCGGGTCCACTTTACATTCGAGTCCAGCATTTCCGCGCGCTTTTCGCTGTCCCGCACCGCAGAAAGCTTCTTGACGTCTGCGTTGTACGCATCGATGAGGTAATTGACCTTGGCGCTCAAAGTCGCCACGTCATCGCCATAGACCCACTCATCCCGATTGGTGACGACGCCTAGCGTAAATAACCGAAAGATCGCCTTCTCCTGCGAGGGCTTGCGGGACTGCTTGGCTTCCTTTGTTGCGACCGGGAGCAATGACTCGAAGTCGTTCTGCGTCAGTTTAAGCCAATTGCGCTTTGCGTCCGGCCGGATCTCATCGAAGGTCACTTCCCGGATGCTCGCGCTACTCAGGAACTCAAGCTTCTCCTCCGCCGTCTCCAATTCCGGCCGCCGTGCGTAGTAGATGCGGCAGCCCTCGGCATGTTTGCCCTCCCGCGCGCGCTTGTCCATGAAGCTGATGGCGACGCCGGTCTGGATGCCGAAGACGTTGTGCTTGGTCCCCGACAGCTTCGGGTTTGCGCGCACGTCGCCGCCCAGGTCCACGACGTAGATGTCGTTGAACTCCTCCGCCACCACCTTGCGAAAACCGTCGAACGTGCGGTTTTCGATGAAGCTGCGGTTGCTGATGAACGCGAGAATGCCATTCGCGTCCAGCCGGTCGCTCGCCCAGCGGAAGAACCGCGCGTACATATCGTAGAGCTTGGTCTTCTGCGCCGTGCTCTCGGCGATGTAGGTGTCCTTGATGCGCCTGTCGATCTCGGGATATTCGCGGTTCTTGTTGTTGTCGTTCTCGTTCGCCTGGTTGGCGTTGTACGGCGGGTTGCCGATGATGACGCTGATGCGCTTGCTGTTCTGCCGCTTGATGCGCGCGACGTTCTCCTCGCTGACGCTGCCGAAAATATCCGCCGTCGTTCCCTTGGCGGCGGTGTGCAGGCCGACGTTGTCCAGCGTGTCGACAAAGCACAGGCTGGGGAATTCTTCGTAGTGGCCCGTGATCGCGGCGTAGGTCGATTCGATGTTCAGGTTGGCGACGTAGTACGGCAGGATGGCGACTTCGTTAGCGTGCAGCTCGTTGAGGTATTTGTACTTGAGCTTGGCGGGCTGGCCGCGAAAGTGTTCCAGCAATTCGCAGATGAAGGTGCCTGTGCCCGTTGCGGGATCGAGGATTTCCACGTCCCTGTCGATCAGGTTCTTGCCGAAGTGTTTTTCGGTGAGCCAGTCCGCGCCGTCTATCATGAAGCGCACGATCTCGTTCGGCGTGTACACCACGCCCAGCCGGTCGGCAGCCTTGGTGTTGTAGACCTTGTAAAAGTTTTCGTAGA
>PLYG01000312.1 GCA_003153335.1 Betaproteobacteria bacterium
TCCCGCCCGTTCGGGTGGGTTAGCAGACAGTCCGGCGCTGTCAACAGGCAGCGCTTCGCTTCCGCGGAAGTTGACTCAGTTTGCCTTGTGCGGTAGTAATGACTGGTCAGCGATTCTTGCGCTTCTTGACCGGGGGCTTGTGTGTAATCAAGCAAATCTGAGCAGCAACGATCACGGACGCCGGAGCAGTCGACAGCGACCGAAGAACCGTGGAATCAAATCCTTGAGTGACGCCGGGCTGCCTTGTCGACTCGGGCCGCGCCACTCACTGCGGCGCGCACATCACGATGCCTTCGTAGATCCATCCGCGCGCCACGACCGACTGGATCGCTGCCAGATTGTTGGTGATCCGATGGTTGCTGTCCACATGCCGCGCGAAGCCGTTGTTGTACGCCCGATAGACCGGCACCGTCTGCGCCGGACAGGCGCCGTTCGCGGGCAGATTGGTCAGGAAGTCGTAGCTTTCGAAATTCCAGCGCGGCACCGAGGCCGGGGTCGATGCCTGCAGGGCGATCAGACCCGCGCACTCCGTGGCGCTCGCGGTATAGAAATGCGAGTTCGGTCCCGGAGACTGGCTGCCGTAAAAGCGGCAAACGGCAATGCCGCCGCCGGAGGGAAACCGGTTGCCCGTGCGCGCCCAGCCCGGGCCGGCGCTGCCGTTGTCGATGGCCGCCGCCTCGACCGGATCGGCGGTGATGAAAAAGTTGTCCAGCGGCGTGTTGTAGAACTCCACTGCCGCAGGCAGCGCCAACAGTGCCGTGACCGGCGTGGTCGCAATAGTGGCGATGCCGTCGCCCATTTGCCCATAGGCGTTGGCGCCCCAGCAGCGCGCACCGCCGGCGGCCACCGCGCAGGTGTGCACGACGCCGCCGTCGATCGCGGTTACGCCGCTGTCGAGGCCGAGCACCGCAACAGGGACGTGCTGGTCCATCGTCGTGCCGTCCCCCAATTCGCCTTCGCGGTTGCCCCCCCAGCAGCGCGCGGCACCGCCGGCGATGGCGCAATTGTGACTGGCCCCGGCCGTTATCGCGGTAACGCCGCTGGTCAGGCCCTGCACATCCACCGGGGTGAGTTGCAGGCTAGCCGAACCATCGCCGATCTGGCCTGAGCCGTTCGCGCCCCAGCACTTCACGCCGCCGCCGGCGGTCAGCGCACAAGTGTGGTCGCTGCCGGCGGCGATGGCCGTGACGCCTTGCCCCAAGCCGCTCACGCTGACTGGAGCCGTGCGATTTACGCCGGTGCCGTCGCCCAGTTGCCCGGATTCGTTCGCGCCCCAGCACTTCACGGCGCCGCCCGTCAGGACGGCGCACGTATGGTAGGAGCCGGCGGAAATCGCGAAGACCCCGCTCGTGAGCCCGGTCACGTCGACCGGCAGCGGGCGCTCGGTCGTCGTGCCGTCGCCGAGCGCCCCGGCGTAGTTGTAACCCCAGCACTTGACGCCGCCGGCACTGGTCAGCGCACAGGAATGGTTATCGCCCACGCTGATGGCGGTGACGCCGCTGGCCAGTCCGACCACGTCATTGGGGACCGACGTGTTGACCGCGCCCACACCGAGCTGGCTCGTACTGTTCGACCCCCAGCACTTCGCACCCCCCGCGGTAGTCAACGCGCAACTGAAGTAGTACCCCGTTGCGACGGCAGTGACGCCGCTGGCCAGTCCGGCCGGCGTCACTGCCGTCGTGTGGTCGACGCCGCTGCCGTCGCCCAACTGACCGCTGCTGTTCATCCCCCAGCAGCGAGCGCCACCCGCTGCCGTCACCGCACAACTGTGGTTGCCGCCCGCGGCGACCGTGGCCATGCCGCTGGCAAGGCCAACGACACCGACCGGTGTGAGCCGCGGCCGCGTCGCGCCGTCACCCAGTTGCTGGTCGTGGTTGGCACCCCAGCATTTCACCGCTCCGGCCGCGACTGCACAGCTATGCTCATCTCCCGCAGCGACCAAGGTAACGCCGGCAGAGAGGCCGCTGACGGCCACAGGCGCTGCATGGGTCGTGGTCGTGCCGTCGCCCAATTGCCCATCGCGATTGCTTCCCCAGCATTTGGCACTGCCCCCGGACAGCACTGCGCACGTATGCGCGTTTCCCGCGGCCACTGCCGAGACGGAGCCGCCGAGGCCGATCACATCGACAGGCGCCAGGCGGCCAGCCGTCGTGCCGTCGCCCACCTGCCCATTGTCGTTGGCGCCCCAGCACTTCAGCCCGCCCCCCTGCATCCGGGCACAGGTGTGGGTACCCCCCACCGCGATCGCACCGGCGCCGCTCGCGAGACCGCTGACCGCCACCGGCTGGTGCTGCTCCTGCGTGTTGCCGTTGCCCAGTTGCCCTTCATCGTTCGCGCCCCAGCATTTCACCCCGCCGGCGGTCGTCAGCGCGCAGGTGTGCGCGTAATTCGCGGCGACGGCGCTGATGGCGCTGCCGAGCCCGGCAACATCCGTCGGCACGTCCCGCCCGGTCGTCGTGCCATCGCCCAGTTGGCCGTCGTAATTGCCTCCCCAGCACTTGAGCGCACCGGCCGCGGTCACGGCGCACGTGTGTTCGCGGCCGGCCGCGATCGCGATCACGCCGGCGCCCAGTCCATTCACCGTGATCGGACTGGTCTGGCTGCTTTTGGTGCCGTTTCCGAGCTGGCCGTTGTCGTTGCTGCCCCAGCATTTCACGGCGCCGGCGCTGGTCAGGGCGCAGGCGTGATAGCCGCCGACGGCGATCGCCGTGACCCCGCTGGTCAGCCCGACGACATCGGCGGCGCCGGGGCTATCGAGCGTGGAACCGTTGCCCAGCGACGAGAACACGTTGTTGCCCCAGCACTTCACCCCGCCCGCGGTCGTCAGGATGCAGGTCATGACAGTCCCGGCGCCGATCTGCGCAGCGTTGCTGATCGGGGTCTGCGCCGGGGCCTGCGCCGACAACATCAGCATCATGATCGATCCCGCGGCGATGCGCAGCGAACGGTGGCCGATGGCCGCGGCCGCGAGCGTAAGTTGATTGCCGATCATTCGTATCCTCCCCGGTGTCGATGCCGCGCCTTGCTCCCGGCGCCAAGCGGCTATCATACGCCGCGCCCGCACCGTATCGCTGTTCAGCCCTTACTTCTCGGCGAGGGCCTTCAGATTCCATCGTGATCAATTATGGCCAGAACTGCTCAATCGCGCGACACTTCACAGCGCAAGCGCATGCTTGCGTCAAACGCTGGTGTTTTTCAGGGGCGGCGGCTTCAAATCATGCAAGAGTCTCTTGACTTCCGCCAGCCACCGCATTATCAACTCGTTGCACTTCGGCCTTGAAACCGACATCATCCCCCCGATGCGCGTACTTCTCATTTATTCAAATCAAAGTCGTGAACTGGTCCCCGCCCCGCCGGTGGGCCTGAGCTATGTGGCTTCCGCCACGCGCGCGGCGGGGCATGAAGTCGAACTCCTTGATCTGGCGTTTTCCCGGAACCTCGAGCGGGATCTCGCCGCTGCCGTTGCCGAATATGCGCCGGATGTGGTGGGCCTGTCCATCCGCAACATCGACAATGTCATTCTGCAGCGCTTCGAATCGCCGCGTGCGGCGCTGCTGGCGCAGATCAAGATCATCCGGGAAAGTGCCGCCGGAAAAGACGGCAAACCGGTTCCGCTGGTGCTCGGCGGTCCGGCGATTTCCATTTTGGCCGAGCGCGCGATCGAAGTATTCGGTGCGGACTACGCCGTGGTCGGCGAAGGCGAAGCAGCATTCCCGGCGCTCGTTTCGGCCCTCGGGCGCGGCGAAGCGCTCGACGGCATTTCCGGGCTTTGCTGGCGTAAAGACGGCGTGCTGACGCGAAACCGCACGCGGCTCTTACCCAAGTTCGCGCACTCCGGGATGGAAGATTGGGTGGCGTGGGACTCCTACCAGAAGAACGGCGGCACCTGGTCCCTCCAAACCAAGCGCGGCTGCCCGATGCGGTGCAGTTATTGCGCCTATCCGCTGATTGAAGGCCGCCGCAGCCGTCAGCGCGCGCCCGGCGAAGTGGTGGACGAAATCGAACGTGTGCTGCGCGAAACCAAGGCGCAAAGCAAGACGAGTCCGCGCACGTTTGAATTCGTGGATTCGACCTTCAACGTCCCGTCCTCGCACGCCATGGCAATTTGCGAGGAAATCATCCGGCGCAAGGTCAAGGCGAAGTTCACCACCATGGGCCTCAATCCGCGCGATGTGCCGCCGGCGCTCTTGCCGCTGATGAAACGCGCCGGGTTCAATTCGGTCATGATCACGCCGGAAGCCGGTTGCGCGGCGATGCTCCAAAATTACTGCAAGGGCTTCACCATGGCCGATGTCGAAACCACACTCGAGCGGGTCAAGGCGTCGGGCCTGAAAAGCATGTGGTTCTTCATGTTGGGCGCCCCTGGCGAAACGCTGGAAACCTGCGCAGAGACCATCCGCTTCGCGCAAGAACGCCTGACCGGGCGCATGTTCCTGTCGGTTTTCTTTACCGGCATCCGCCTTTACCCGGACACGCTATTAGCCAGGCAAGCCATTGAGCGCGGCTACTTGCAAGCGGACGCCGACTTGGCGGAAACCGTCTTCTACGTTTCTCCCGAGGTTAACGAGCAACAGGTCATTGACCTCGTCAATGCGGCCATCGTCAAGAATCCGTGCATCGTCCACGCCGCCGAAGGCGGGGCGTCGAACCCGCAAAAAGTTCTTTACCGTGTACTGCACGCCCTGGGTGTCGCGCCGCCGTACTGGCGATTCCTGCCGGAAATGCTGAGTTTCCCTCCGCTGCATTTCCTGCGTAGCCGCAATCCGGCCGTCAGAGCAGGGGCTACGTCGTGAAGCTGATCCGCCAGCAGTTCGTGAAGCCGTACGTGAAGAGCAACAAGAACGAGGCGAACGACGCAGCTGCGATCTGCGAGGCGATTTAAGTAATAGGGCCTGGCTTTGCGGTAGTATCGCGCTCTCTCGAACAATCAGGACTGTCTCATGCGTTACTCGACTTTTGGTCGCACCGGAATTTTCGTCTCCGAACTTTGCTTCGGCTCCATGACTTTCGGGGGTAAAGACGGCATCTGGGAAAAAATCGGCAATACGGCGCAGCAGGAAGCCGATCGGCTGGTCGGGCTCGCGCTCGACGCCGGGATCAATTTCTTCGATACGGCTGACGTTTATGCCGGCGGCGAATCCGAGCGCATCCTCGGCCAGGCACTCGGCTCCCGGCGCAAGGACATCGTGCTGGCGAGCAAGGTACGGGCCCGCGTGGGGCCGGGACCCAACGACGTTGGCCTCTCTCGCGCGCACATCATGCGCTCGGTCGACGAGTCCTTGCGGCGACTCGGAACCGATTGGCTCGATCTCTATCAGATCCACGGCTACGACGCCTTGACGCCGCTCGATGAAACGCTGCGGGCGCTGGACGACATTGTGCGTGCGGGCAAGGTCCGCTACGTCGGTTGCTCCAACGTTGCGGCATGGCAGATTGCCAAGGCCAACGGTCTGGCGGCAATGCACGGTTGGAGCCGCTTCGAATCGCTGCAGGCGTACTACACGATCGCCGGGCGCGATCTCGAGCGCGAGCTGGTGCCGGTCCTCGCCGATCAGCAGATGGGGCTCATGGTGTGGAGCCCATTGGCGGGCGGCCTGCTGAGCGGCAAGTACACGCGTGAGCAGGATGGTCCTGCGGACTCGCGGCGCACCACGTTCGATTTTCCGCCCGTCAACCGGGAGCGCGCGTTCGCTTGCATCGATGCGATGCGCAAGATCGGCGACGCGCATGGTGTGAGCGTGGCGCGCGTCGCGCTGGCATGGCTGCTGGCGCAGAAGCACGTGACCACGATCATCATCGGCGCCAAGAATGAACGGCAATTGCGCGACAACGTCGAAGCGACGACGCTAAAGCTCACGCAGGAAGATCTGAGCACACTCGACGGCGTAAGCGCGCTCGCACCGGAATATCCGGGGTGGATGCTCGCGCGACAGGCAGCAGGGCGCGAGCCTTCAGCGCGATGAGCCTGTCCATGTTGAATTCGCATAGC
The DNA here is from genome assembly GCA_003153335.1 of Betaproteobacteria bacterium. GTDB lineage: Bacteria > Pseudomonadota > Gammaproteobacteria > Burkholderiales > Casimicrobiaceae > PALSA-1005. Next base: position 5,990 of record PLYG01000312.1, read on the forward strand.
GCCGGAATTTTCCAACTCTGGCCGGTACTGAAACGAGTGCAGTCTCAGACCCGAGTGAGCCTGCGTGCTCACGCACACGCGACAAACGCTTCAGTCGAAGCCGTGCGGCGATCCGCCCGGTCTTGGTCGGCTCGCCGCCCCGACACCGTGCCGCATCAACGCAGGATCAGGCGTTGCGCCAGGTTGGCCGCGTGATAGCTCAAGCGGTTGAGGGCGGGCGGCAACGCAAGCGGTTTAAGGAACATCTTGATGGCCATCGGCGCGGGATAGTGCCTGCGCACCAGCGCTTTGGTACGGGCGACGGCTCGACGGAACTCGCGTCCCTTGCGCGAAGTACGCGGATGCCGGGCGCGAAAGGCATGCCACAAGCCGTATTCCGCATCGCTCTGAAGCATTTCCAGCAGGCGCCGGGCGAGGGCGCCGAGCACCGTCGCGCGGTTGTTGTGCTCGAGTTCGTTGTACTTGTTGAAATAGCGAAAGAAGTGTTTGTAGTGGCGCACCTCGTCCCGCTGGATGAACCCGACCAGGCGCCCGAGCACCGGTTCGTCGGAGAGGGTCTGGATCGCCCGGTAATAGGTCGCCGTACCCGTCTCGACCACGCAGCGGGCGGCCATTTCGAGGCAGCGGGTGGGCTCCAGCTCCTCAGTTGTGCAGCCCAGTGAGTAGTCGGCGAGGAAAGCGGCAAATGCGGCCTGCCAGTCGAACTCGGGCCAGACACGATTCACATAGGCGCGCAGCGCTCGCCCATGCTGCAGCTCCTCCGGCTGCCAACGGTTGGCCAGCCACCAGGAAACCTCGGCATCACCCTGGAATTGCTCCACGAGGTTGCGCGTGTAAAGATCCGACCCAGTCTCGACGAACGACGCGCCGGCAAGCAAAAGGAATAACTCCTCCCGCGGCCTAACGCGTCCGATCTCGACGCTATCCAGCAGAATGTCATCTAGTGACCAGTGATCGCTGTTCGCCTTTTCGCTTGTCATTCGTCCGACCTCTGGCCATTGAAAATCCCGGCGGCGCACCGCAAGAGCCGTCAGAGCACTCGCCCAACATTATAGCCCGACTAGCGCTTGGGGGTTTCCAATCCTGCGCGGCGGACACTCGGAGTCGCTACGCAACAGCTCGCGTGTGGGACGGACATCCGGGCAATTCAACTCTTGCTCGGACACCGCAACCTCCAGACCACGATGATAAAGGGTCACAATAGCAGGATATTGTTACCTCCAAAACCCCGCTGTTGGTGCCGCCGCGATTTTGACCCAGGCTGCCGATTTTAACCGGCCCATGTGCAACTCCTGAAATTCCACAGCGCACAATCGCTTCCTAAGCATGCTGGTGGGTCAACGAATTCCGGCATCTTGGGTCAAAATCGCGTCGGCGCCCACAACCGCCCGCCGGAGGTGGCTAGCCCTTGACGGCACCCGACGTGATCGCGTTCACCAGGTGCCGCTCCAGCAACGAGTAGAGCACCATCACCGGCAACGCAGCGATGACGGCCGCCGCCATCAATTCGTTCCACTGGACGCGATATTCCCCGACCATGTTGGCGATGCCCACCGACAACACGTACATCGACGAATCGGTGGTAAGCACCAGCGCCCACAGGTACGAGTTCCACGCGATCAGGAACGTGAACAGCGCGACGGCAACAAGCCCCGGACGGGCGAGCGGCAGGATCACGCGGAAGAACGCCTGCAGATAGGTGGCACCGTCGATCATCGCCGCCTCGTCGATGTCACGCGGAATCGAGCGGAAGAAACCGATCAGCATCCACACCGAGAACGGCAGCGCGAACGACGAATAGGCGAGGATGAGTGCCAAGTAGGTGTTGAGCAAGCCCACGTCCGACATCAGCTGGAAATACGGGATGATTAGCAGCGTCTCGGGCAGCATCTTGGTGAACAGCAGCGCAACCACGATGGCGCCGGCGCCACGCACGAAGAACCGCGTGAGCCCGTACGCCGCCAGCACCGACAACACCAGCGCGATGGCGGTGGAACCCAGCGCCACCACCAGCGAATTGGCGAACCAGCGCAGCACCGGCCGGGTGGCGAATACCGTGGCGTAGGCGCCGAACGACCAGTTGGGCGAGATGAAGCCGGGCGGCGAGCGCATCACCTCGGTGATCGGCTTCAGCGAGGTGTTCACCATCCAGTAGAACGGGAACAGCGCCAGCAGCAGCGCGGCGGCGAGCAGCATCCAGCGCAGCATCACCGCGGCCCGCATCACTCGTCCGCCCGGGCGACGCCGGAGAGCGCGATATACAGCGAGACGAAGGCCAGCACGATCAGCAGCAACAACACGCCCACCGCCGCGCCGCCGCCCAGGTCGTTGCCGCGGAACGCCATGTTGTAGAGCAGCGCGGGCAGCACTTCGGTGGCTCCCGCCGGGCCGCCGCCGGTCATCACCGCGACGATGTCGAACTGGCGCACGGTGTTGATGACGTCCAGCGTGCAGGCCACGACGAGCAAATAAGACAAATTCGGTAACGTAACGTGCCGGAAGCGGGCCACCGCCCCGGCGCCGTCGATGGCGGCCGCCTCG
>PLYG01000012.1 GCA_003153335.1 Betaproteobacteria bacterium
CGCCGGCGTCGACCTCGAGGTCGCCGACGGGGAGTTCCTCGTTCTGGTTGGTCCCTCCGGATGCGGAAAATCGACGCTGCTGCGTTTGATCGCGGGTCTGGAGGAGGTTTCCGCCGGCGAGATCATCATCGGCGGGCGCGTGGTGAATGACCTGCCGCCCAAGGATCGCGACATCGCGATGGTGTTCCAGAACTATGCGCTGTACCCGCATATGACGGTGCGCGATAACATGGCCTTCAGCCTGAAGATGCGCAAGGAACCCAAGGCGACGATCGCCAAGCACGTACTGGAAACGGCGGAAATCCTCGATCTTGCCTCGTATCTCGATCGTTATCCGCGCCAACTCTCCGGCGGTCAGCGACAGCGCGTGGCGATGGGCCGGGCGATCGTGCGCGAACCCCAGGTGTTCCTTTTCGACGAGCCGCTGTCCAATCTCGATGCCAAGCTGCGGGTGCAGATGCGCGTGGAGATCAAGTCGCTCCACCATCGCCTGCACGCAACGTCGATCTACGTCACGCACGACCAGATCGAAGCGATGACGATGGCCGACCGGATCGTCGTTCTCCAGGAAGGGAGTGTCGAGCAGATCGGCTCGCCGCTGGAGCTGTACGACCACCCGGCAAATCTCTTCGTCGCCGGCTTTATCGGCTCGCCCGCCATGAACTTCGTCCCAGGTCGTCTGCGCCGTGGGGACGATGCCGTCTGGGTCGAAGCGAACGACGGCACCCGGTTGCCGAGCGGCCGCAATCAGAATGGCCAGGACGGCCAGGAGGTCGTCTACACCTTCCGGCCCGAGCATCTCACGCTCGGCGCCACCGATCAGGGAGTCCCGGCCAAGATCCTGGTGATCGAACCGACGGGTGCCGATACGCATGTCTATTGCGAGTTCTGCGGTAGCCAGATCTGCGCGGTCTTCGGCGAGCGGCGCGCATTCAGGCCGGGCGAGACCATCTGGCTGCAGCCGAAGGCCGAAGCCGTCCACCTGTTCGACTCGGCAACCGGGAAGGTCCTGCATTGACGGGGTTTGACAAGCAGCACTATCGACGAAAAGGAGACATAGCATGAAACAGTGGAACATGAGACGCACAGTTTCTTCATTGGCGGCCGCAGCGATGCTCACGCTGATCGCAGGCGGATCGGGCTTTGCTGCCGATCCCCCCGCCGGCTTTCCGAAAGAGAAGGTCACCATCGAAATCTGGTGGCACGAGTTCGGCCCGTTCACGTCCTACATGAAGGAGCTGATCGAGGCGTACAAGAAGGTTCGGCCCAACGTGACGGTCAATCCCGTCGTCACGTCCTCGGGCGACATCAATCAGAAGCTGACCGTCGCCCTGGCGACCGGCACGGGTCCCGACATCATGGACCAGGACGCCTCGTTCTACGAGCTGTACTACGCGAAGGGTGTGCTGGAGCCGCTCAACCTCGAGGTCTTTGGCGCCAAGAGTTACGAGGAGCTTGCAGCGAGATATACGCCGGGCGGGATCGCCGCCGGTACCTTCGGCGGCAAAGTCTATGCCCTTCCCTATCAGGGCAATTCGATGAGCCTCTTCATCAACAACAAGGCGTTCGCCGCCGCCGGGCTGGACCCGGTGAAGGACGCGCCCAAGACGTGGGACGACATGAAAGCGCTGGGGCCCAAGCTGAAGAAAGTGCAGGGCAACCGCACGGTGCAGAAGGCGTTCGACTTCCCATACCACAGCCCGCGCTGGGAAATGCAGTGCTTCCAGCCTCTCGTCGAGCAGTTCGGCGGCAAGATCCTCAGCGACGACGGCAAGACCGCATACCTGAACAGCCCCGAGGCCGTGAAGGCGCTCACGCTGTGGCGTGACGTGACCAAGGTCACGGGCGACCCCAAGACCACGATGAATACCCCGAGCAACCCGAACCAGGACTTCATCGACGGCCGTGGCGCCATGTGGATCACCGGCCCTTGGGCGACCCCGCAGATCCAGGAGTCTGCGATCAAGAACGACTTCACCGTCGTGCCGCTGCCCCAGGTCAATCCGGCAAAGCCGCATACCATCGTGTACGGCTGGATGTGGGGCGTGAACAAGGCCAAGCCGGCGGCGCAGAAGGTCGTGGCCTGGGACTTCGTCAAGTTCATGCTCAACAAGCCGGAGGAGTGGCTGGCGAAGGCCGCGTTCGTGCAGCCGTTGAAAGGCGTGAGCGAGACCAAGGTTGCCAAGGGCTTTCCGTTCTTTGACGTGCACATGAAGGATGTCGCGACGGCGACCTGGTATATCCGCTCCGAGTTCACGAACGAAATCGGCCAGGCTGCCGGCCGTGCCATCGAACGGACCATCTACGATGGCGTCGATCCCAAGGTCTCTCTCGATCAGGCGCAGGCCGAGGTCGACAAGGTTCTGAAGAAGTAGGGTGACGCGAGGCGGGAGACGCCGGGCCGGTCCTTGGGCCGGCGCCTCCCGACACGCGATGCCGCAAGTCTCCGCTCCAAAGAAGGCTCGGATGCCTTCAACCGCCAACGCAGGGCGCCCGACGACCAGGCGGCGTATGCGGCTGAGCCTTGCCTCGAAACAGGCTGCGTTCGGCTACGCGATCATTCTGCCGACCCTGGTCATCCTGGCGGTGTTCCGCTTTCTGCCGATGCTCCAGGCATTCTTCCTCAGCCTGACCAAGTACGATCTCGTCCACCCTGCCCATTTCATCGGGCTGGCGAACTTCGTGGACCTGGTGCACGATCCGCTGTTCCTCAAATCGGCGAAGGTGTCCCTCACCTACGTGGTGTTCAGCGTCGTGCCGGTGCTGCCATTGTCGCTCGGCCTCGCGGTGCTGTTCAACCGCAGCCTCTTCATCAAGAACGTGCTGCGCTCGGCGATCTTCATGCCCGTCGTGATGCCTGCCGTCGTGATGGCCGTCGTCTGGACCTTCATGTACCAGCAGGACGGCGTGATCAACACGATCCTCGGCGCGCTCGGCTTCGAACCTATTCCCTGGCTGCGCAGCAGCGCCACCGCGCTGTGGGCGGTGATCCTCATCGGCATCTGGCGGGCCACGCCCTACTACATGGTGATCTTCCTGGCCGGGCTGCAGGCGATCCCGGCCGACTACTACGATGCCGCGGAAATCGATGGCGCCGGCACCTGGAAGTGTTTCTGGCACATCACCCTGCCCTTGCTCAAACCCACCACGCTGCTGGTCATCGTGATGAACGTGATCGT